>QNYI01000015.1 GCA_003978805.1 Desulfurobacterium sp. | reverse complement strand
TTTTAGCCGTAATGGTCTCCCACATGTTTTCAAAGATATATCGGAATGTGTTTCTCTGTTGTTTGAAAACCATGCTGTCATGAGTACTGGTGATACCAGCTTCTGTGGTCTTGACCTATTTTCAAAAGACCGAAGATTCTGAAACAGAAAATCTTGAGAATGCTCAAAACCTTGACAATAGTGAATTTGAGACGATGCTTGCTAAGTTTGCCGGAAAATTATTGGATGTTGATGTGCGGGGTATGGAGATGCCCGAGCCTAAGGTTGTTGTAGCCGTGGGTTCTTGTGCTTGTAGCGGTGGAGTCTTTAGGGGAATGTACAACGTAGGTAACGGCGTAGATAACTTCATTCCGGTTGATGTTTATGTTCCCGGCTGTGCTGCAAGGCCGGAAAGCATTATAGACGGTGTCGTCAAAGCCCTTGAAATCCTTGAGGAAAAGAGAAGGGATATGGAGCTCCCTTGTAAATGCGGGGAGCTAAGGGGCGAGAACAACCGTAGGAAACTCCTTGCAGAGTGCCTAAGGAGGTGCCATGAAGGTAGATGAGGTGAGAGTTCCTTTAAGGGACGTAAGGAAAGCGATTAAGGAGTTTTACGACCCTGAAAAGTGGCACTTCATAACCGTTAACGGAACTGACCTTGGCGGTAAAGTTGAGATTAAGTGGTTCTTTGCCAAGTACGGTGAGAAAGAAGTCTTTAAGGTTTTTACGGCAGAGGCCGGTTACGACGATGAAGTTCCGACGATTACCTACATCATCCCTTCTGCTTGGATTTCTGAATGGGAACTTGCAGACCTTTTAGGGCTTAACGTTGAAGGAGCTAAAAAAGGCCTGTTCCTTGAGCCAGATAGCCCTCAAGCACCTTTAAGGAGAGGTTGAGATGGGAAGGAAAATAACGATACCTTTCGGTAGCCAACACGTGGCGCTGCCTGAGCCGGTAAGGTTTGTCTTTCAGACCGAAAACGAGAGAATTACCGATGTTGACGTTGATGTTGGTTACGTCCACAGGGGAATAGAGAAGGCCTGTATGACCAAGTTTAGGTATATGCAGGTGGGTTACGTCGTTGCAAGGGTTTGCGGTCTTTGTGCAATTTCTCATACCTTAGCTTACGTTACGGCCGTTGAGAGGCTTATGGGAATTGAAGTTCCAAAAAGAGCCCTCTACCTGAGAATCTTGGTGAGTGAGCTTGACAGGGTTCATTCCCACCTTCTTGCTATGGGTCACTTGGCAGAGGTTGCTGGTTACGAGAACCTCTTTATGCATACCTTCCGTTATAGGGAACTCGTTATGGAGCTCCAGGAGCTCGTTACCGGAAACAGGATTCAGTTTGACTATGTTTGTATTGGAGGGGTTAATAGGGACCTTACTCCAGAGGTAGAAAAGGAACTCCGGAAAAAGCTCAAAACCTTAAAAGAGAAAGTTTTCTGGCTCAAAGATGTTTTTGAGAACGATTACTCGGTTAAGTACCGCTGGAAAGGTATTGGGGTTATAACCGAGAGGATGGCGAAAGAGCTCAACGTGGTAGGACCACCGGCGAGGGCATCAGGCCTTGCCACTGATGTGAGAAATGAGTTTGACTACCTTCCTTTCAAGGAAGTCGGTTACCGTATGGTTGTAAGGAACGAGGGAGACGTATACGCAAGGAACATGGTAAGGGCAGAAGAGACGGTTAACTCCTTAGAGATGCTCTTTAACGTTCTTGACGGTATGCCGGAGGGGAGTATAAAAGTAAATGTTAAAGGTCTACCTAAGGGAGAGTCTTTTATTAGGGTTGAAGCCCCCCGGGGAGAGCTCTTTTACTACTTAAAGGGTAACGGGAAAATGGTTCTTGAAAGACTCAGGATAAGGGTTCCGACCTTTGCCAACATACCGGTTATGAAAGAGCTTTTTGTTGGGATGGAGTATGCTGACGTTCCGGCCGTTGTGATAAGCTTTGACCCGTGTCTATCCTGTACGGCGAGGTAGGGTATGAGGAAGCTTTTCCTCTCTTTTCTCATCGGGTTAACCCTCTCTTTTCCGTTAAGGTACGCTCTTTCCTGTAGTAGCGACTGTTACAGGTGCCACATTAGCATACCGGCCGATGAAAACCATGAAGTTTTAAAGAGCTGTTCTTCGTGCCATCCCGACCACAGCGAGGAGGCATTTAAGAGTAAGTGCGGAGCCGACTGCTTTGACTGCCACTCTGTAGCAAAGGTTATGAACTCCTCACCGGCACACAAGGTTTTAAACCGCTGTATAAACTGCCATAAAAAGCTTTCGGGTAGTAATTCCCTTTTTGACGACCTCTACAACCAGCTTATTGGAGGTTAAAGTGAGGCAGATGTTGGTTGAATCATTAAAGAACTTATTTTCCAAGCCTGCTACGGTAGAGTATCCCTTTGAACCTTCTCCACCGCCTTCTGGATATAGGGGGGTCATTGTCTATAGAAAGGAGCTCTGTATCCTCTGTACCAAGTGTGAAATGGTCTGTCCACCGGGGGCTATAAAGTTTACCTATAACGGAGATGGTACAAAAGATTTCCACTATAACCCTTACCTGTGTATCTACTGCGGTGAGTGCGTAAGGGCCTGTCCCAAGCCCGGCTGTTTGACCCACTCACAGATAACGGCTCCTCCAGCTACTACCGTTCCGGACTGGGATTCCCTTGAGAAAGAGGCTGAGGAAAGTAAAAAGGCGTGGCTTGCTTCTAAGAAAAAGAAAAATTAGTAGAGCTGTTTTTTCGGAAATTGGGGAGGGGGATGTGACTTAAGTTCGTGTTAAAATAGTTACTACCTTTTTAATATTATTCTGAATTTTAAGGAGGGAACGTTGAACAGAAAAAAAATAACAATAGTCGGTGCAGGGAACATAGGAGCTACCCTTGCCTTACTCCTTGCAAGGAGAGAAACGGCAGATATAACCCTTGTAGACATTGATGAAGGTATAGCCAAAGGGAAAGCCCTTGACATTATGGAGGCTTCTCCGATTCTCGGCTTTAACGCCCACGTTACCGGAACTGCCGACTATGCCGATACGGCAAACTCAGACGTTGTAGTTATTACTGCCGGCTTCCCCAGAAAGCCGGGAATGAGCAGGGACGACCTCCTCTTTAAGAACTACGAGGTGGTAAAGAGCGTTTCTGAGCAGGTAAGGAAGTATTCCCCGGAGGCCTTCGTAATAGTTGTGACGAATCCCCTTGATGCCATGACTTACACAGCTTTAAAGGTTACCGGTTTCCCGAAGGAAAGAGTTATCGGGATGGCCGGCGTCCTTGACTCTGCCCGTTTTGCCTACTTTATTTCAGAGAAGACCGGAATATCCGTTGAGAACATAAAGGCTTTCGTCATAGGCGGTCACGGAGACGATATGGTTCCCCTCACCAAGTATACTACCATCAGCGGTATGCCGGTAACCAATTTCCTTTCTGAAGAGGAGCTGGAAGAAATAGTTGAGAGAACGCGTTTTGGCGGAGGAGAAATTGTTAAGCTTTTAAAAACCGGAAGTGCCTTCTACGCTCCTGCTGCTTC
>QNYI01000097.1 GCA_003978805.1 Desulfurobacterium sp. | reverse complement strand
TATAGATTTATTTTCACCACATCCATTTGATAGTCATATGATACAAAACATCTTTGAAAAGAGATATGACGATCTTACTGCTAAACTCATTGACAAAAATACCCTTCTTTGCACGATCAATGGAATAAAGGTAGATATTCTCACTCATCCCTATGCATTAATACATCCCATGGAAACAAGAGAGTGAATCCGTATGTATAGTGTCCCTGATATATGCGCTATGAAATGTAGTGCATTACTGGGAAGAGCAGTAAAAAAAGATTATCGAGACCTTGCATATTTGCTAAAAAAATATTCTCTTTCAGAAATATTATGATTTTTTTCTACAAAATATCCGAAAATAGACACAGGTGCTGTTTTGCGTTCTTTGGGATATTTTGATGATGTAGAGAATGACAAGAGCGAACTCATTACCCTAGATAATATGACACGAGAACAGGTGAAAAAAGATATTATAAAACATATCAATAAGTTTTTCAAAAATACTGCATAGTACGTATCCCTTACTTCACCGTCACACTCTTTGCTAAGTTTCTGGGCTGGTCAACATCATAGCCTAGAAAATCGGCTATGTGGTAGGCAAGAATCTGTAGAGGAACAATGTTTATAATAGGAGAGAGAAATTCATTAACTTCTGGAACTTCTATAAAGGCTTCTACCTTTTCTTTTACTTCTCTGCACTCGGGGTTTGTGACGGCTATGACTTTTCCTTTCCGGGCTTTTACCTCCTCTATGTTTGAAAGGATTTTCTCGTAAACACTCCCTTTAGTTGCAACGACGACTACGGGCATTGTTTCGTCTATTAAGGCTATGGGGCCGTGTTTCATCTCTCCGGCAGGATACCCTTCTGCGTGGATATAGGATATTTCTTTCAGTTTGAGAGCTCCTTCAAGGGCTATCGGGTAGTTTACGTGCCTTCCTATGTAGAGGGCATTTTTAGCCTTGTAGAAGCTCTCGGCGATTTCTTTTACAGTTCCTCTTTCTTTTTCGCCGTTTAAGAAGTCCTCTACCTTTGAGGGGAGCTCCATGAGTTCGTGGAGGAGCTCTTCTACCTTTTCATCCTTTAAAACGTTTCTCATTTTCCCGAGCCAAAGGGAGAACATAAAAAGGGTTACTACTTGCGTCGTGAAGGCCTTGGTTGAAGCTACGCTGATTTCTGGGCCTGCGTAAGTGTAGAGAACTTGGTCGGATTCCCTCGTTACGCTTGAACCTATAACGTTACAGACGGCTAAGGTTTTAGCCCCTTTTTTCTTCGCGAACTTTACAGCTGCTAAGGTATCTGCAGTTTCGCCGGACTGGGTTATGGCGATTACGAGGGTTTTCTCATCCACTACAGGACTTCTATACCTATACTCCGAGGCAAGGTCTACTTCTACAGGGAGGTGAGAAAAATTCTCAATGTAGAACTTACCTATGAGTCCTGCGTGGTAGGAAGTTCCACAGGCAACTATTTGAACCCTGTTAAAGGTTTTAGGGTTAATTCCTTCAAGGGGAACACTTCCTTTAAGCCAAGGAAGGTTACCGCTTATGGTGTCGGCTATTGCCCGGGGCTGTTCGTAGATCTCTTTCAGCATAAAGTGCTTGTAGCCGGCTTTTTCGGCCTGAGCTAACGACCAAGGTATGGTAAAGGGTTCTTTCTCCTTTTCGTTTCCTTTAATGTCAAAAACCTGAAAGGAATCTTTTCCGATGATGGCGACTTCAAGGTCGTCTAAGGGGAGAGCTCTGTTTGTGTAAGAGAGGAAGGCGGGGATATCAGAGGCTACGAAGTTTTCACCGTTACCGATGCCGATGATAAGGGGACTGTCCTTCCTTGCAACAAAGATCTTATCGGCCTCGTAGACGGTAATTGCTGCGATTGCATAAGAACCTTTAAGTTTCCTGACTGCCTTTATAAAGGCGGGGAAGAAAGATGGGCTGTTTTTCAGTTCTTCTTCTATTAGGTGGGCTATGACTTCCGTATCGGTGTCGGACTCAAACCTGTGACCTTTTGAGATGAGCTCTTTGCGGAGCTCTGAGTAGTTTTCAATTATTCCGTTATGAACGATGCTGATTTTGCCGGAACAGTCGGAGTGAGGATGGGCGTTTGTATCAACAGGTTCACCGTGGGTAGCCCAACGGGTGTGACCGATGCCAATGTTAGAAAAGAGGTGTAGCTTGTTTAGCTCACATTCAAGGTTTCTGATTTTCCCTTCTTTTTTGAAAGTTCTAATACCTCCGTTTACAATCAAGGCGATACCGGCAGAATCGTATCCCCTATATTCAAGCCTTTTTAGTCCATCTATGATGATGTTTTTGGCATTGTCTTTTCCTACATAACCTACGATTCCGCACACGTACTTCCTCCTTCTATGCTTCTTTTAAGCTCTCTCCCGAGATTGAAGTTTATGCCGTCAATAATTTCTACATCTTCGTCCCAGTCGGTAATAAACCATCTTTTCCCTTTCTCTGCCACCATAACCTTCTTGTCAAAGGTTGTATACCATATTATTTTTTCAACGCCGGCGTCAAGGAGGTCTTGAACTTTTTCCCTTGCGTAGTTCATGAAATCTCCGTATTTTCTCAGGTCGGCCTTAGTATCAATTTCTATTACAACCTTTGGAGGAGTTTGGGCGTACTTTTCGTTTAGCCCTTCCTTTAGGATTTTTTCTCTCTCAAAGATGGCAATGTCAAGGTTTTTCCACGTTCTCGGCGCCCACTGGAAACCTGCTTCGTTGGTAGCTATTGTATACCTTTTTGCATCCAGAGTTCTGTAGAGGAATTGGAGTATAATACCTATAATCCACCACTGAAGTTTACTACTTCCTATAACTTCCTCCAGTGTTTTTTCGCCGGAGAGAACCTTGCCGTAGTCCCTGTAGTAGATGGGCTTTCCGTATCTCATCTCGTAAATAAGTTCCCTTGGGATGCCTTTTCTACTCTTTTTCCTTTCTTTTGTAGTCGGAGCTCCCATCCTTAGTTACCTCCTAAAAAGTTTTCCAAGAGGTTTTTTACGTTTATTTTTACTCCTAAAATTTCAAAGTCCTTTTCCCAAGAGTGTACTATCCAATCACGGTTCTTTTCGGCTACAAGGATTTTTCTTGTTCCTGTGAATATCCATACAACCTTTTTAACTCCCGAAGAAAGTAAGTCTTCTACTTTCTGGTAAACGTAGTCTTCAAGAGAAGAGTAACGCCTTAAATCTGCTTTTGTGTCTATTTCTATAACGGCTAATGGTGCGACTTTAACGTATTCAGCTTTTAAACCTTCTTTCATAAGGTCTTTTTTTTCAAATATAGCTATGTCTAAATTTCTCCAAGAACGTGGAGCAAACTTAAAACCGATTTCGCTGGGAAGAACCACGTATTCCCTTTCGTCTAAACTGCTGAACAGGGCTTTCAAGAGGAGGGATATCAAAAGGCTCTGCAGTTTACTACTTCCCATGACTTCCTCCAGGGATTTCTCTCCGGAGAGAACCTTGTCGTAGTTCCTGTAGTAGATGGGCTTTCCGTATCTCATCTCGTAAATAAGTTCCCTCGGAA
>QNYI01000013.1 GCA_003978805.1 Desulfurobacterium sp. | reverse complement strand
AATCTTCGATTTTGGTAAAAATTTAGACAGGATTATATGGATTATTTTATATGTTTTTTCTCTTGCATTTTTATTACTGTTTATATACATTTTTATCACTCTTCACTATAAAAAAGGTTTTGAAGATAAAAGAATATTACTGCTAATTCTTTTTGTTCTTTCCGTGTTTATGTCATTTATATATGCAGTTATTTTCGCAAAGTATGTGGAGAAGTCTGAAAGTATTTTAAATTTAGGTGCGATGTTTTTACCTATTACAGTGGATTATATAGTTTTAACTATCATGTTTGTTAATCTTTTATTTGTAGATTTGAATAACAAGATAAAGGGAATTTATTTCGTTAAGTATTTTCTTTGTTGCTTCGGCGGGAGAGGGAGCTCTTGTTATTGGACGGCCTATGACAATGTAGTCCGTTCCGAGTTTTACGGCGTCTTTCGGGGTTACCACCCTTTTCTGGTCGTTCTTTGCTGCCCAAGAGGGTCTTATTCCGGGAGTGACTGTAATGAAGTCTTTTCCTAAGTTTTCCTTTATCCTCCTTACCTCCTTTGCAGAGCAGACTACTCCGTCAAGGCCTGCCCTTTTGGCAAGTTCTGCAAGCCTTAGAACCTCTGTATCAACGTCTGAATCAATGCCGACAAGCTTTAAGTCCTCGTTGCTTAGACTTGTGAGAACCGTTACGGCTATGAGGAGGGGAGGTTTCACGCCGACTTTTTCGGCGTACTCTTTGTTAAACTCGGCAACGGACTTCATGAACTCGTATCCGCCGAGGGCGTGGATGTTGTACATCCAGACGCCTGATTCAATGGCCACTCTTGCGGCGGACTTGACTGTGTTCGGTATATCGTGATACTTAAGGTCAAGGAAAACCTTACAGTTCCTATCAGAAATCTCCTTGACTATACTTGTTCCACAGCGGGAAAAGAGCTCCAGCCCTACCTTAAAGTAGGGGGTATACTCTTTTAATGTATCAACGAGGTTCAGCGCCTTTTCCCGTAAGTCAAAGTCTAAAGCTACGATAATCATCCTACAGCTCCTCTATCATGCAGACAAATGTGGGACTTAGGATAACGTCAAGACTGTCTATTTTCTTTATGGCTTCTTGAACTTTACGCTTTGGCGCCGGGTGGGTAGTCATAACTACCGGAACACCACCACTAACGTTGATGCTCTTTTGTAGTGCCATCTTTATGCTTATTCCGTAGTCGCCGAGGACTTTGGAGATCTTTGCGAGGACTCCCGGCCTATCAACGGCTGTAAACCTTAGGTAGAAAGAGGAGATAAAATCGTCGGGTTCTTTTATCTCAAGCTTTTCGTTGCCAGAAAAGAGCTCCTCAGGGACGTCGTAGGTGTTACCCATAGCTATATCAACTATGTCGGCTACGACGGCGCTTGCCGTTGGCCTTTCACCTGCACCCATACCGTAGTAAAGGGTTTCTCCGACAAAATCTCCTTCTATGAGACAGGCGTTAAAGACGCCGTTAACGCTTGAGAGGATGTGCTCTCTTGGAATCATCGTCGGGTGAACCCTTACTTCAAGCTTTCCGTCAACGACCTTTGAAATGGCAAGGAGCTTTACCCTATAACCGAACTCTGCAGCAAGCTCTATGTCAAGGGGTGTAATTTCCTTTATTCCTCTTGTAAAGACGTTTTCTGCTCTTACCCACCTGCCAAAGGAGAGGGTTGAGAGTATTGCTATTTTGTGGGCAGCGTCGTAACCTTCAACGTCAAGGGTAGGGTCGGCCTCAGCGTAGCCGAGCTCCTGAGCCTTTTTAAGGGCTGTTTCAAAGTTAATGCCTTTTTCTGTCATTTCGGTAAGTATGTAGTTGGCCGTTCCGTTTATTATCCCGTATATCCTCTTTATCCTGTTTCCTGAAAGCCCTTCCCTTAAGGCCTTTATTACCGGAATTCCCCCACCGACGCTTGCCTCAAACTTTAAAGAAACGCCTCTTTCCCTTGCTTTTTTAAAGAGCTCCTCTCCGCTTTCAGCAAGGAGAGCCTTGTTTGCAGTTACGACGTGTCTTCCCTTTTCTATAGCCTGCAGGATAATCTCCTTGGCGACTGTAGTTCCGCCTATCAGCTCAACAACTACATCGCACTCCCTTGAAAGTGCCTTAAATCCATCGTTAAAGATTTTCTCCTCAGGTATTCCGAGCCTTTTAACCTTTTCAACCTCTCTATCTGCGACGAAAGCTATTTCAATTTTCTTCCCGATTCGCTTCTCTATTACCTCGGCGTTTTTGAGGAGGAGCTTTACAACTCCCCCTCCGACAGTTCCGCAACCGACTATTCCAACTTTAAAGCTCTCCAAGCTCCCCTCCGAGAATTAAACCTTGATATTCCTTAGGCCATACTTTTCAAAAGCCCTCTTTATTCCCCTGACGGCCTGTTTTATCCTGAGCTCGTTCTCAACAAGGGCAAACCTTACGTACTTGTCCCCGTACTCTCCAAAGCCGATACCGGGAGAGACGGCAACTTTACCGTCAAGGAGTAGCATCTTTGCAAACTCAAGAGAACCCATTGATTGAAACTGCTCCGGGATTTTTGCCCAGACGAACATTGTGGACTTTGGCTTTTCAACCTTCCAGCCGATTCTATTTAATCCCTCAACGAGGACGTCCCTTCTGCGCTCGTAGATTTTCCTGTACTCTTCAACGCAGGACTGGTCGCTCTTTAAGGCTATTATTGCGGCAATCTGTATCGGCTGGAACATGCCGTAGTCAAGGTAACTCTTCATCCTGTAGAGGGCATGGATGATTTCTTTGTTCCCTGCTGCAAATCCCACCCTCCAGCCGGCCATTGAGTAGGTTTTTGAGAGGGAGTAGAACTCAACGGCTACCTCTTTTGCGTCCTTAACCTGAAGTATGCTCGGCGGGACGTAGCCGTCAAAGGAGATTTCGGCATAGGCAATGTCCTGAATAACTATAAGGTTATTCTCCTTTGCAAAGTCAACGACCTTCTCAAAGAACTTAAGACTTACGCAGGCAGTTGTCGGGTTGTGGGGAAAGTTGAGGATGAGAACCTTTGGCCTTGGCCAGCTTTCCTTATAGGCCTTGACGATTGACTCAAAAAAGGCCTCCTCGTTAAAAACGTCGTCTGTGAAGAGGGGAACGCTCCTTACGTCCCCTCCGGCTATGATGATTGAGTAGGGGTGAATGGGATAGGCGGGGCTGGGGACGATGGCAACGTCTCCGGGGTTTATAAGGGTTAAGGCTAAGTGGGCGAGTCCTTCCTTAGAGCCTATGGTTGTTATAACTTCCGTCTCCGGGTCAAGGTCAACGCCGTACTTTCTCTTATACCACAGGGCTAAGGCTTCCCTTAGCCTGTATAGTCCCTTTGTCTGGGAATACCTGTGGTTCTTAGGGTTCTGGGCGGCTTCGCAGAGTTTATCAACTATGTGCTGGGGTGTAGGGAGGTCTGGGTTTCCCATACCAAGGTCAACGATGTCCTCTCCTGCCCTTCTTAGCTTCGTCTTTAGGTCGTTTACTACGGCGAACACGTAGGGTGGAAGTCTATCTATCCTTGCGAACCGGAACTTGGGCATC
>QNYI01000117.1 GCA_003978805.1 Desulfurobacterium sp. | reverse complement strand
GGTAGAGGAAGCTGGACGACAGCTAAGTTAAAGAAGAGCAAGGCGAAGAAGTAAGAAACCCATACAGAGAGTCTTATGAAGAGTTTTTCAACTTTTGTTAGTTTATCGTCCCGCGAGAAAAATTTGAGTAGCAGTTTGGTTATAAACTTTTTTGACCAAAGGGAGAGTATGGAGAGGAGTACAAACAGTAAGGCAAAGGCGTATTCAAGTCCGAACTTCATTACGTCCTCACGAAAAATCTTTGCTTGTGAGTATAAACGTTACCGGTCCATCATTTACTATATGGACTTTCATATCTGCCCCGAATATTCCCGTCTTTACAGGGACGCCGAGCTCTTTACACTTTTCAACAAAACGGTGGAACATCTGCTCTGCCCTTTCAGGGTCTTCTGAGGACTGAAAGCTCGGTCTCCTTCCCTTCCTGCAGTCTGCTGCCAAGGTGAAGTTGGGGACTATGAGGAGCTCTCCTCCTACGTCCTTTAGCGATAGGTTCATCTTCCCTGCCGAGTCTTCAAAGATTCTCAGATTAACTATCTTGTCTGCCATCTTGTCTATGTAGGAATTTATATCTCCCTTTTCAAATCCCACCAACGCAACGATTCCCTGCTTTATCTCCCCTACGGTCTCTCCTCCCACGACTACCTTACCGTTTAGAACTCTTTGAATTACCACCTTCATCTTTTACCCCTGTGTCCACAAGTGTTTAACGCCATCAACTATGAACTGAGAGCCGAGAGCTCCTATGAAAAGGCCGAGCACCCTCACAGTAACGTTTATTCCCGTTAGTCCCATCCTGTTAGCAAGGTAAACAGCGTTTTTCAGGACAAAGTATACGATGAAAGTTACGGCCGTCAGAGCTCCAAGGAGCAACAGCTCTTGAAGGAAGGTCTTAGTCTCCTCCCTAAAAATCAGGACGGTGGTAAAGGCTGCAGGGCCGAAGAGGATCGGTATACCTATAGGAATGATGGATATATCCTCCTTCTCAACGGCTGCCTCCTTCTCCTCTTGCGTATGCTTTGTTTTCGGTGGATAGGCCTGAAGCATCTGGAAGGCCATGTGAAGGAGGATTAATCCTCCAAAAATCTTAATACTGAATATGTTTATTCCCAGCAGTCGGAGGAAGGTATCTCCGGCAAAGAAGGTAACGAGGGAGGCTGAAAAGACGGTAACGGAGCTCCTTAGAGCTACCCTCTCTACCTCTTGCCTATCCTCTACAAGGCCGACAACAATTACGGCCGCAAATATCGGGTCAATGATGGCAAGGATTGATATCAAGTACTTTAAGAACTCCACCACCCGCTCCACAGGTAGTTCAGGAAAGTGAAGAGGAAAATGGTCAGACTTATGTACCCGTTTAAGTTGAAAAAGGCGTACCCGATTTTACTCCTATCTTTGGATATGATGGTGTGCTCTCTAAGCATAAAAATGGCTGAAATAGCCAACCCCAAGTAGTAGAAAAAGCCAAGGTTTTCCTTCACCCCGACGTATACAAGTCCTACAAGGGTCAAGAGGTGAAAGAGCTTAGAAATTAAGAGAGCTCTCCCTTCACCGAGAACCGCAGGGATGGAGTAGAGACCCTCCTTCCTGTCAAACTCAACGTCCTGTAGTGCATAGATAATGTCAAAGCCGGCTACCCACAGCCCAACTGAGGCAGACAGGACAAAGGCCGTCAAGCTTACTCCCCCCGTTACTGCAATCCACGCTCCGAGGGGAGCAAGGGCTATTGCCACCCCAAGGACTACGTGACACAGGTAAGTAAAGCGCTTTGTAAAGGAGTAGAGAACCAGAATAAAGATAGCAACAGGGGATAACTTGAAGGCCAAAGGGTTGAGCTTATAAGCGCCGAGAACCATAAGGGCAAAGCCGAACACTGAAAGGGCTAAGGCTTCTGATTTCTTTACAATTCCCCTCGGAATGTGCCTGTTGGCAGTTCTCGGGTTTTTGGCGTCAATCTCTGCGTCAATCAGCCTGTTTAAGCTCATCGCTGCCGTTCTTGCACCGAAAAGGGCAACAACAATCCAGAGACTTTGATAAAGAGAAGGAAATCCGCGAGCAGCAATAAGAGCAGACGTCAAAGCAAAAGGCAGAGCAAAAACCGTATGCTCAACCTTTATCATCTCCATATAGGTTTTAATCCTTTTAATCATCCCTACCGTTCCTCAGAGCTTAGCAGTTTTTGACATTCACCGATGTTCTCAAAAATGTAGTCTGGCTGGAGCTCCTTCTCTATTCCCTCAAGAATAGAGGTATCTTTGTACTTCCCGCTGAGGACGAAGACGGTCTTAAAGCCTGTAACCTTCTTACCCTCTGCAAGGTCTGTGAAGGGGTCATCACTCACCATATAGACCTTTTTGGGGTCACTTATCCCTATAAGCTCAAAAGCTCTCTCAAAGTATTCCCTTGAAGGTTTACCAAAAGAGATTACCGGCTTGCTGGCAGCGTAAGAAAGTGCCGTCGCGATTGCTCCAACGCTTGGTCCAACAAGGCCGTCCGGGTCTAAAATGAGCCTGTTCATGTGGAAAGAGAAGAGCTTTGCACCGTTTATAACAAGGGCAGAAGTTGCAGTTTTGAGCTTCCCGTAGTTAATCTCCCTGTCCCTCCCTACCACTACGGCGTCCACTTTGTAGTCGTCCCTTACCTCAAAACCTTCCTCCTTAAGGAACTCCTTTATCTTATCCGTTCCCATAAAGTAGATGGACTTTACTCCTTCCCTCTTTAAAAAGTTGCTCGCCAAGAGGCTCGGAGAAAGGAGCTTTTCCTCGTTTACGTTAAAGCCTTTTTCCCGGAGTATCTCTATTAAACGCTTGGGCTTTTCGGTTGAGTTGTTTGTAGCAACGATCCAAGGGATTCCTCTCTCGTCAAGGAACCGCGTAAACTCAAGGGCCTCAGGTATGGGAGTATAACTCTTATCCTTCACAAGAGTTCCTTCAAGGTCAAGTAAGAACCCAACCATTTCACTCCTCCTTGAGTCTCTCGGATATAATCGCCGCTCCGATTGTATCACCAAGAACGTTAACCGCCGTCCTACACCTGTCAAGGAACCAGTCAACGGCCAAGATGATGCCTATTCCTTCAACCGGAATTCCGACGGACTGGAGAACCAAAACCATAGTAACGAGCCCAGCTTCAGGGATTCCGGCAGCTCCGACTGCTGCTAAGGTTGCCGTTAAAAAGATAATAAGGTAATTGGTAAATGTAAGGTCTATTCCGTAGCTTTCAGCTATGAATATAACGGCAACAGCTTCGTAGAGGGCAGTTCCATCCATGTTTATAGTAGCTCCAAGGGGAAGTGTAAACTCTGCAACTGTCTTTTTTACACCACTTCCGACAACCTCTTTAAGGGTAACGGGCAGAGTGGCAGAAGAGGAGGCCGTAGCAAAGGCTGTAATGAGTGCCTCTTTTACCTTTCCGATGTAAACGTAGGGATTTTTACGGGTAAAAAAGTAGTAAATTGCGGTAATAACTAAAAGGGCGTGAACTCCCAAGGCCAGAAGGACTGTTAAAACGTACTTGCCCAAGGAAATCAAAAGGGGAACTATCTCCTTCGCTCCGCCGATAGAAGCTACCTTTGTCGCGATGAGGGAAA
>QNYI01000139.1 GCA_003978805.1 Desulfurobacterium sp. | reverse complement strand
TACAGAGACCTGTTTAGCAAAGTTTTCACCCTGTTTCTCGTAGTAAGTGGAGGAACTGTTGCCCACTTTTCACAAAAGGGAGTAGACTTGCTTACTGCAGTAGGCATTCCTGTTTCATTAATTCTACTTTGTTCTGTAGTGGTAACTGGCTATCTTTATAAAAGTAAGGTGAATCAATTGGAGGAATAAGATAATGGAAACATTAGTCGTAGCCATATTTGCCTTTATGTTTATCACGTTGGGACTATTTTTCATCTACCTCGCTATTCCAAGTAAAAAGCACGGTTAACGTAGTAAGGTAAAAAAGATGGGTATCTACGACAGGGACTACTACAGGGAGAGGAAGGGAACTTCTAAAAAGTTGCTATTTAAGTTTGCCTACTGGATTATGGTCGGGCTTTTTGTTCTGGCCTTTATCGTTTACGTTCTGTCAATCTTTTCCCGGTAGAAACGGCACTTAGCTCCCTGCCAAGTGTCCCTCTCTTCAAACCTCTTCCTTATAAGGTTAATTACCCTGTGCTTCTCTTTATGGCTACACCAGCCCGGAGCTACAAGGAGCTCCTCTGGAGCTTCCCCCGTTATCCTCTGAACTACCGTTTTTTGGGGAAGCCTCTCTATAAAGTCAACTACCAAGTCCGCATACTCCTCTTCTGTAAGGAGTTTGAAAGGTTCCCTCCTGTAGATTCTCTCAAGTTCTGTCCCCTTTAATACGTGCAAGGGGTGTAACTTCACTCCGTCTATGCCGAGGGAGGCTAAAAGGTCTGCCGTTTCAAGCATATCCTCCCTGTCCTCTGTCGGAAGGCCCAAGATAACGTGTGCGCACACCCTTATCTTCGGGAACCTCTTCGTCCTGAGGACGGCGTCTATAAAGTCCGAAACTCCGTGTCCCCGGTTCATCCACCTTAAAGACTTAAAGTGAGAGCTCTCAAGGCCGTACTCTATCCAGACCAAGTAGTCGTCGGTGTAGGAGTTTATGAGCTCCAAGGTATCGTCGGGAACGCAGTCGGGACGGGTGCCCACTATTAGACCAACAACTTGGGGGAACTTCCTTACTCTGTCGTAAATTCCCTTAAGGAGGTCGGGAGAGGCGTAGGTGTTGGTATAGGCCTGAAAGTAGACCAAGAACTTCTTCGCCCCGTAACGTTTCCCGACCCTCTCTATTCCCGAGGATATCTGTTCTTCAACGCTCATCTGTCTCTTTTGCCGGTCGTAACCGGAACCAGAGAGGCAGTAAACGCAGCCTCCCCTTCCCTTCGTTCCGTCCCTGTTCGGACAGGTAAAGCCGGCATCCACCGTTACCCTGTATACCCTCTCGCCAAAGAGCTCCCTAAGGTAACGAGAGAAGGAGTAGTACCTCTCCATTAAGGTTCTTCCTCTCCTTCTTCCTCAAACTCTATCCCTACGGGAATAAACTCGGCAACGTCTGAGAGTCCCCACTCCTCAAATTTCTTCCTTCCCAGCTCCTCACACTCTAAGAGAACGACGAAGAAGAACCCTTCTCCTGACTTCCTGCAGTGTTCTGCAATTGCCTTCGCTTTTCTCTCGGCTTCTTCAGCTCTAACCGTGTAGCAGTCCTCAACTTGAACGGCTATTTGCTGTCTCTCTCCGTTCTCATCTTCAAAGACCGCTAAAAAGTCCGGTAGGTACTCCTCCCCTTCTGCCACGGGCTCGTAGATTTCAAAACCCTCCTCCTCCATCAGAATCGCCATAACCTCAATCAGCTCTTCTTTCGTAAGCCTCTCTTCCACTGCTCTCTCCTAAAAACTTTTAGTTCACTATGACAGTTCTAATCTTATAATTTCTTTTAACAACCACAAGGGTAAAAGGAAAAATGGAATGATAAGTTCCTCTCAGATAAAGGTAAAGGCACAGGAGTTCCTGCGTCCAGTGGCAGAAGTCATCGGCTCAGCAGGGGTCTCCCCAAACCTCGTTACAGTTGCCGGCTTCTTTTTCTCCCTAATTTCCGGCCTCTTTATAGCCACAGATAACCTCCTCCTCGGAACGGTTTTTTTCTTACTCGCCGGTATATGCGATATGATGGACGGAATCATCGCAAGGGTTACCGGGAAAACTTCACCCTTTGGAGCTTTCCTTGACTCCTTCTTAGACAGGTATGCAGACTTTTTTCCCCTGTGTGGACTTACAATCTTAGGCTTTAAAGGCGACAACCTACTTTTAGTTCTCTTCTCTCTCCTTTCAACGGTGGGAGCGTTTGCCACAAGCTACGCAAGGGCAAGGGCGGAGTCCCTCGGAGCAGATTGTAAGTCAGGCCTCATAGAAAGGCCGGAAAGGTTCTTTATTCTCCTCTTCGCCCTCTTTTCCGGCCTCCTCGTTGAAGTTCTCTTTATCCTCGCCCTCCTCTCAAACTTTACGGCCTTTCAACGCTTAATCTGCGCAGCGGAGAAGCTTAAAAAGTGAAGAAGTTCTTAGTAACGCTCATACTTATCTCAACCTTAGCCGGGACAGCATCTTTCCTTTCCTACGCGGACAGAGCTCTCTTCGGTAAGAAGCCGGTTTCTACACACCTTCGCGTTGTGAAGGGCACTTCCGTAAAAAGTATCCTTAAAGAGCTTGAGAAAAAGGGAGTAGTAGAGGATTCACTTTTAGCCTACATCTACGTAAGATTCAAGAAGTTAAACGTAAAGGAAGGCTGCTACTCATTCAACGGGAACTACTCCACAGTGGACATCCTCAAAGAGCTCACAAAGGGAACTCCCTGCCTCGTTAAGGCTACGATTCCTGAGGGAACGGACGTTTTTGAGCTGGACAAACTTCTGTCAAGGAAGGGATTCTGTAGAGAAGGAGAGGTTCTATCCCTCTCTAAGGATAAGGCCTTCCTCTCAGAGCTCCAGATTCCCTATTTAGAAGGCCACATCTACCCAGATACCTATCTCGTTAACGAGAAGGCTTCCTGTAAGGAGGTCATAAGAACGGCCGTTTCCCAGTTTAAGAAAATCATCGGTAATCTCTTTTCTGGCTATACCCCTCCAGAACTTGTAAAGAGAGCTCTAAAAGAGGTTTCAGAGGAAAAACTGCTAACAGTCGCTTCCATCGTAGAAAAGGAGACCTCCATAAGGGAAGAAAAACCCCTAATTGCCGGCGTGATATACAACAGGCTAATAAGGGGAATGAAACTCCAGTGCGACCCGACGGTCTACTACGCCTACAAGTTGGCCGGAATAAAGAAGGATAAACTCCACAAGGGAGATACCTCCTTCCCTTCCCCCTACAACACCTACTACACGAAAGGTCTCCCTCCCTCTCCAATCTGCAACCCGGGAATTGACTCAATAAAAGCAGCAATGTATCCGAAAGAGACCCGCTACCTCTACTTTGTGGCGGGGGAAAGAGGACATATCTTTTCAACAAGTTATAATCAACATTTAAAAAACATTCGGAAGCTCTACAGGAATGGCAAAAAGGTTCGTAATAGATAGCTCGGGAGAGAAGTACCCTTTCTCAAAAGGGGTCTTAGTCCGCTCACTTACCCGTAGCGGACTGTCGGTAGAGGAGGCCTACAAAGTAGCTGACGAAGTAGCTTCCTCCTTTAAGGGAACGATTACCTCAGAGACCCTTTCTGAGCTCGTATACAGCATCCTCAGGGCAAGGTTCGGAAAGAGGTTTGCCGACAGGTATAGGAGTATCGTAAAAGAAGGAGAAATCTTAGTAGCTGAGGATGACGGAAAGACCTACGTTCCATTTTCCCGGGGGATTT
>QNYI01000111.1 GCA_003978805.1 Desulfurobacterium sp. | reverse complement strand
AAGAAAACGGAAGGCCGAAAATAAGGGGTTTTTCAAACATAAAGGACTACTTAAGAGTTAACGGTAAGCTTCCGGTTCTCGGCGACTGCGGAGCTTTTACCTACGTAAACGAGAAACGTCCTCCTCTTAGTAGTGAAAAGGCCGTTCTCCACTACCACCAGCTCGGCTTTGACTACGGGATATCCGTTGACCATATTTGCTGTGAAACCGTAACTGTGGAGAGGGGAAAGGAAAGGGAATTTAAGTTCGTTGACTTAAAGGAGACTGGGATGGGAAAGCTAAAACTCATCCTCTCTACCGATGAGCTTGAAGAGAGAAGACAGCTCAGCTTGCAGAACGCAAAGGAGTTCTTAAAACTTGCGAAAGGAGCTTCCTTTATCCCTGTTGGAGCAGCTCAAGGGTATTCGGTTGAGACCTACGTTGAGAGCGTGAAGGAGCTCCTTCGCTATGGCTACACGTACGTAGCCATCGGCGGGCTCGTTCCGAGGAGGACAGAGTTTATAAGGGAACTCTTAAGAAAACTTGCCGAGGAAGTAGACCTTGAAAGAGTGAAGGTTCACCTCCTCGGGGTCTTAAGGGAGGAGCTCCTTCCCGATATGGTCAGGTGGGGAGTCTTCAGTTTTGATAGTGCCTCTTACCTGAGGAAGGCTTGGCTTAAGGCCAAGGAGAACTACCTCGGGGTGAATAACAAGTGGTACTCATCTGTGAGGGTCCCCGACTGCGAAAATCCCAGATTGAGGAAGAAAATTCAGAGGGCAGGGGTCTCTTTTGATTCTATCCGTTCCTTAGAGAGGAAAATACTGAAAGGTCTCAGGGAGTACGATAGGGGGAGTTTAAAGGACGTTGATGCCCTCCTTGAAGATATAATGGCCTACGACAGGCTCTTTTTCAGGGAGGAGTTTAAAGAGGGAAAGTATGAAAAGCTCTACAGGGAGCTCCTTGAAAGTAAAATCTGGAAAGAGTGTAGCTGTCCCGTCTGTAGGCGACTCGGAATAGACGTCGTTATATTCCGAGGAAGTAACAGAAATAAACGAAGGGGATTCCACAACGTCTACGTCTTCTACCGCAACTTCTCTGAAAAGTTTACTTCTGGCCGTTTGTGACAGTAGAACTGCAATTTCTGCAGGTGCCGTAGCAGAGAAGGGTACAGTTCAGGACTTCAAAACCCTCTTCGCTTAGTTTGGCTGAAGGTTGTTTAAGGGGTATATCAATGTCGTAGATAGCTCCACACTTTACACAGACAAAGTGGCTGTGGGGTTCTAACTTAGCGTCGTAGTGAACTTTGTCTTTTAAAGTTGGAACTCTCACTACAAGGCCGGCCTTTTCAAGGCTTGAAAGAGTCCTGTAGACGGTAGTGAGGGATATACCTTCTATCTTATCCTTTAAGCTCTCAAAGAGCTCCTCGGCAGAAGGGTGGTCACTACGGGAGGCCAGTTCCCTGTAAATGGCTATCCTCTGGGGAGTAACCTTTAAACCTGCCTCTTTTGCCTTTTTCCGAAAGAGCTCCAGCTTCCTCTCAAGCTCCATTCCTTTCCCCGAAAAATTTGTAGAGTGGAATATATTCTCTAAGAGAACCTGTCGCCAACCTTTACCCGGTAGCCCCTGATAAACTCTTCTCCTGTTATCTCTTTTCGGCCTTCAGGACGGATTTTTTTAATCTTGAGAGCTCCGCTTCCGGCGGCTACGATAAGTTCCCTGTCCGCTCTTATAACTTCTCCCGGATTTCCCTTAAGGTCTACAGGCTCTACCTCCGTTACCTTCACTCTTTTACCCTTAAACTCGGCGTAAGCAGAAGGCCAAGGAGTGAAAGCCCTCACCATGTTGAATATCTTCTCGGCAGGTAACTTCCAGTCTATCCTTCCCATTTCTTTCGTTATAGGCTTACAGTAGGTAGCCTTAGAGCTGTCCTGAGGGATTAGAGTGATTTTTCCGGAAACGTAGTCCGGGATAGTTTCTATAAGGAGCTCCGCTCCTATACGAGCGAGTTTATCGTGGAGCGTTTGAGCGTTATCGGATTTCTCTATCTTTACTTTCCGTTGGGATATAATGTCGCCTGCGTCAAGCTCAGGGGAGATTTTCATTATTGTTACGCCTGTCTCTTCCTTTCCGTCAAGGAGGGCAGACTGGATAGGAGAAGCTCCCCTGTACTCTGGGAGGAGGGAGGCGTGGACGTTTATACAGCCAAAGCGGGGTAGGTTCAGTATCTCGTCAGGCAGGATTTTCCCGTATGCTGCCACCACTATGAGGTCGGGGTTTACTTCCTTGAGGATTTCAAAGAGCTCCGTGTTACCCTTTACTCTCTCTGGCTGGTAGACGGGAATGTGCAACCTTTCTGCCTCTACCTTCACGGGAGGAGGGGTAATCCTCCTACCCCTTCCGGCAGGCCTGTCCGGCTGGGTTATTACCAGTGCAACCTCGTAGCCGGCCTCCCTTAGGGCTCTTAGAGAGGGGACGGCAAACTCGGGAGTTCCCATAAAGACGATTCTAAGTTTCTTTTCCAACTAAGACCTCCAGTATTTTTCTGAACTTAACTGCTCCTTCCCTTACAAGTTCGGGAGCTCCTTTAAGAAGGGATACAATGGTTGACGGAACGTTTCCCGTTTGTCCGCTTATGCAGTATGCTATCTCTTCTTTAAAGTAGTTGTAGCACTCCTTACAGTTTTCTGCTGGCTTCATTCCTTGGGGGTTGGCGCTGGGGGCAAAGAGGGGAGAGGACTCTTTTATGAGAGCTCTGAGGAAGTTATCATCGGGAATCCTTACGGCCAAGTTATCCCTGTCAAAAACTTCCCTAAAGGGGCTTTCTGGAGATAAAGGAAGAACGAAGGTAACGGGAGCGGGCACGAGCTTCCTGAATCCATCCTTAAACTTTTTTGGTATCAGGACTCCGTAGTTTTCAAGCTGGCCTATGGACTCAAAGAGGACGATTAAAGGCTTATTAAAGTTTCTTCCTTTTATTCTGTAGACCTTTTCCACTGCCTTCTTGTTTAAGGCGTTTCCGAGGATTCCGTAAAGGGTATCGGTAGGGGCACAGACCAAATTACCCTCTCTCAAGCTCCGTGCAATTTCCCTTAGCTTACGGAAATCTTTACTGACAACTCTCATCCTCTTTTATCTCAAGGAGGTGCTTGTTGTAGAGGAATATTAAATCGTTAACGTTACACCTGAGCTCTTTGGCTACAGGTCTACACTTTGCTTTGAGTATGAAGAATATATCCTTTGAGTCAATTCCGTCTAAGGTTTCAAAGTTTGCCTGTCCCTTGGAGATGACAAAGAAAGACCTGTTCCAGTACTCCACGAACTCCTTAGACACAAAGTCAAAGTCAATACCTATGAAGTCTTTCCCTGTTGTTATGAGTTCGTCTACGTAGTCCACTACTTTTGTCTTAAAGGCATCCTCAACGGTTGCATCGTTAAGGATTGGCCCTCCCCTTACGGCAAGGACTACTTTCAGCCCGTAGTTCTTTAACTCCCGTATGAGGAACTTATCAAAGACTATCTCCCCGGCGTTGTCTGCCACGTAGAGAACTTGTTTTCCGGGAACGAGGAACCGTTCTAAGATTGCTATGTCAAAGTAGGCAAAAGGAGCGTTGAGGATGTTCTTTACCTCCCCTTCAAGGTCAAAGGGTCTGGGTATTCCAAAGTCTATGACGTTTCCGAGGGCTGCGAGCTTTATAGCCATTGAGAGCCTGTTTTCTGACTTTCCGAGGACTTCCCTCTCTAAGAGAGGCTCTAAC
>QNYI01000019.1 GCA_003978805.1 Desulfurobacterium sp. | reverse complement strand
GGAACTCTAATGGATATACCGTTGAACTTTCCTTTGAGTTCAGGAATAACAAGTCCTACTGCTTTTGCCGCTCCCGTTGTTGTCGGAACCATAGAGAGGGCGGCCGCCCTTGCCCTTCTTAAGTCCTTGTGGGGAGCGTCAAGGAGCCTCTGGTCGGCTGTGTAGGAGTGAACGGTTGTAAGGAACCCGGACTCAATTCCGAAGTTCTCAAGGAGAACCTTGGCAACGGGAGCTAAGCAGTTGGTTGTACAGGAAGCGTTTGAAACTATGAAGTGTTTTTCAGGATTGTAGTCTTTGTGGTTAACTCCAACTACGAAGGTTGCATCCGGGTTCTTTGCGGGAGCGGAGATAACTACCCTTTTAGCACCGGCTTTAAGGTGCTTTGAAGCTCCCTCCCTGTCCCTGAACTTTCCGGTAGATTCAAGAACTATGTCTACGCCGAGCTCTCCCCAAGGGAGGTTCTCCGGGTTGGGTTCAGAGTAAACCCTTATTCTCTTGCCGTTAATAACGATACAGTCGCCGTCTACTTCAACTTCTGCTTCAAATTTCCCGTGAACGGAGTCGTACTTTAAGAGGTGGGCAAGGGTTTTTGCATCTGTTAAGTCGTTGATAGCTACTACTTCCAGATTCTCATCGTTAAAGTAAATCCTGTGGAAACACCTTCCTATCCTTCCGTATCCGTTAATTGCGACTTTAACAGCCATTTAGACCCTCCTTTTTGTTTTGCGCCATTATAACATTTAGGGAGAGGGGATCACTTCGTAGACGAAGTATATTTCCGATTTCTCCTTCTCGTTATTTTTATTTTTTACGACCACCTTCACAGAGTATATACCTTCGGGAGACGGGTTAGGAGGATATTTCTTTAAGAGGTAGGCCTCTACCTCGTAGTTCCCCAGCTCCTTAAACCGAAAAGTGGGGCTCTCAGTTAGTTTTTGGTTGGACTTAGTGCAGTCTGCTATAGTGCAGAGCTCCCCTTCTGTCGCCAGCTGCATAATGTAGGATGAGACCCCTTTGGCAACCTCAAGAGCGTTGGTATACCTTTTTTCTGCTCCTGTTATGCTCGTTTGGGAGGATAGCAGGTAAAGGAGAGCTCCGGTAAACGTGAGTGCAATCATAGAGACGATAACAACAGTTATAAGAACCATTCCCCTTCTTAACATAACTTACCTCTTAAGGTTCATAGGCGTTACTGCTAACTTGACAACCCTCCACCTGTAGTGAACTGCATCGGGGTCGGAAGAGGGTAGGTGAAGCTTAATTCCGTCTACGGGAACGCCTCCGCTATACTTGAATTTAAACTTCGGGTCTTTTTTACCCTCCCGGATGAGGAGGTAGATGTATACCATCTTCAGGTTTTCCCTCAGTGTTTTGGAGTTGAGCTTAGGGGAGTAGCAGGGAGAAGAGGACTTTTCAGGGTCACAGAGACTACCGTTCCAGTTGTAGAGAACTTTAAAGTCACCTACGCACTCTACGAAAGGCTCTTCGCGGAGGTCAACCTTCCTCTTTAGAATGTAAGTTCCCTGACAGTACTCGCTCAGTGCATCTGAGTCATCCTCTAAATAGTACTCAATGACGTTACAGAACTGGTTGGCACAGCTCGGTTCGGTGCTTCCGTCCCACTTCTTCCAAACTCCAGAACCGCTAATGGGAAAGGCCAGTAGAACGCTTTCGGCCGAGGGACACGTATCCCCCTTGTCGTCAACTGTAAAGTAATCTTTACCCTTAGGTAAAAAGAGGTCACCATCAGGTTTCATGACTATGGCTTCTGTTTTCGTTCTCTCCTTGGGACAGTAGGGGAAGTTGTAGTAGGAGAGGCAGTGGGGAACGTCCCCTGCCGAAGGACAGGTAAGGATTGCCCACCCTTGTGTGTCGTCGTCTGATGTTTTGTAGGTTGAACGGATAACTAAGTGTAAGAAGCCGTCAGGTGTCCTGAACACTTCTACAGGTAGCTTGGTCTCTCCTTTGCCGATTCCGTAGCCTGCGTGTTCTACGTCTTGGCGGAGGATTTCAAGGCCTATGGCGCTTTCCATTGCCGTCACGCTTGTGGTCTCTTCCTTCTTGTAGCTTTTAAAGAGTACCGAGTAGGCACTGTAAACGGCTGCGAGAGTGATAAGGGTTAAAAATGCAACGATTAAGAGTTCCAGTACAGTTACCCCTTTCCTCATTTCTCCTTCCTTATTACCGTAGAGCCTAAGATGTGGTAGGTTTTCCCCCGTAGTTTCCAGCAAACGTTTGTCCATATGGTTTTAACGTTAAGCGTGGTATCTTCTACCATGCACGAAGCCTTCCCGAAAGTTAGTGTGAAGTTCCTTATGACCCTACTTTCGGTTGGAGTTCCCGAGTTTAATGCGTTTTTACAGCTATCGTGGAGGTAGTTTACTCTCCTGTTTTCATCCGTCGGGCAGTTCGGTAAAGTTACAGAGTCGTAGTCTTTAACCGAGAGCTCGTTGAGCTCCTCGCTGAGGACTCTGCTGGCCTCCTCTCTTGCTGCGTTGGTTATGCTCTCCCTCTGGGTTATAACTACCGCCGAGAGTAGCCCAAGGAGAGTTACGGCAAGGATTCCCATTGCTATTAGCACTTCTAAAAGGGTAAAGCCCTTTCTCACTTGCACTTCTCCATCCTTATTCTGTTTCTGCTGATTACTATGCAGTCAAATTCCGGGGAGGAGCGGTAAGTTCCCTTTACCTCTATCTTGCCGGTGAGGGAAAAGAGTCCTTTCTCGTTAATCTTTATCTTCTTGTAGCTGTTCGTTATCTCAAAAGGGTTGTTTAGGGCTATCTCCGAGAAAGAGACTTTCCCGGAATCTAAGTCTGTCTCCTTTATCCTGAGCCTTTTGTCGGAACAGGTAATTTCCACCTTCTTCTTTTGGGTGAAGGCTTTTAACCTCTCTTTCTGGATTTCCGAGTATATCCTTTGGACGTCGTTCTCTATGGAAGAACTCTCCTTCCACTCCTTAAAGCTGTTGTAGCCCAGCCAGAGGATAATGGCAGAAACCGCAACGACTACGGCAAGTTCTACTAAGGTAAATCCCTTTACCCTTTTCACTTTTACCTCTCAAGCCAGAGTAAAAGTTTCCCTACCAGAGTTGTAGCTGCAGGTGATACAAAGGGTGCGGCGCTCTCGGCGGTTATTCCGTTGTACCAAGCTGTGGTTTTCCCTCCTTCTCCCGGAAGGGAAGAGGGAGCTCCTTCTCCTGAAGACCAGTTTACAGATATCTGCTGAATGTTGGCTCCCGAAAGTTGGAGTAGAAGCGTTCCGCTTACGGAGTTCACGCTGTACTCTGAACACTTCTCCGTTATGCTTCCTCCGAGAGCACAGTTTAGAACCCAAGCCCTTGACCTTCCGCCGTACTCGCAGATGTCCTTTGTCGGCTCCGTTGTGGAGAAGATAATTACGTTCTGGTCTGTCACCGTAGGATCGGCGATTACCCTCTCTTTTAGGTAATCCTCCGTTTCCCCTTCAAGCTCAATGTACCAGCCCCTAAGCTGGCCGTTCTTGAGCTCGGAGCAGATGCTTGAAGAGCCGTAGGTGGTATCAAGGATGTCCGTTACAGGTTTACACTTGTTACCCGAGCACTTTAGAGGAATACCGTAGATCCTCTCCCTCTGTCCCGGTAAAGGATTGTCTTCTTTAAAGAACCACTTTCCGGTTCCAAAAAAATCTACATTGAAAATGCAGCCAAGACGTTTAAGGTCGCAATGCGTCAAATTGAGCTAACGCCGACACTTTTAAATAAAGACAGTGAAT
>QNYI01000031.1 GCA_003978805.1 Desulfurobacterium sp. | reverse complement strand
TTTGAAGAGCTGAAGAAGAAAGGACTCATAAAGGAAGGAGAAAGCTTAGACCAACAGAAACCCCAACAGGGACAAACTCAGGAAGGAATCTCGGAAAAGCTCAAGAAACTCGTAGTTGAGAGGGTCAAGGGAGAGGAGAAACCCAACTAATACTGAAACAATTATGTATACGTTATCTTATAAATTTGATAAAATGAGCTGTAGTAGTTCTAAAGTCGTATGGAGGTTAAGATGGCTAAGAGCTTTAACGACGGCCTTGCAAAAGGCTTAGGACTCGGAGCTACCATTGTAGGCTTCATGATGATGTCTATGTTTTCACTCCTTCCCCTTGGAATATTCTCCAGTGTCCTTAACCTCAAAGACTACATGGGACTAAAACTCTCCCTTGCGGTACTCTTCTCACTGCTAACTTTCAGCTTCTACGTAAGGTACGTCAGAAGCCTGAAACTCCCCCCTATAGTTTGGGGCTTCGGAACCATGATCTCCTTAATAATGTCGGGAGTCCTCTTCTTCGTGACCGTTGACGTTGTCCTCAAGATACTTGGCCTTGAGTAGCACTTTAAGTAATGGATATAAGGCAGTTAGAAGTTTTTACAAAGGTTTTTGAGCTAAAGAGCTTCTCAAAAGCTGCTGAGAAACTGGGGATATCCCAGCCAACGGTTAGCGCCCACGTCCAGCACTTGGAGGACTCCCTCGGCAAGCGCCTCTTTGACCGGGTAGGAAGAAAAGTTATCCCGACCGTTGAAGCAAAGGTTCTTTACCGCTACGCCGTAGAGATACTGAGAAAGAGGGAAGAGGCAATTGCTGAACTCCTCTCCTTGGACAGCAAATCGGAGGGAACCTTAAAAATTGCGGCCAGCAACATTCCGGGAGATTTCCTCATTCCTCACGCCATTCCAGAAATCAGGAAACTCCTCTCTTCAACAACCGTAGTCGTTGAAATACTTGACTCTCGTAAAGTAGTAAAGCTACTCACCGAAAGCATCCCTGAGTTTGACATTGGGTTTGTTGGAATAGACATACTTGACCACAGACTTGAAAAAAAGAAAGTTATGGAAGATGAAATCATCCTCATCGCTCCCCCGAGCTTTAAACGCTCCTTAATCTCCTTTACAGAACTTGCGGAGCTCCCCCTCTTTTTGAGGGAAGCCGACTCCGGGACGAGGGCCTCAGTTGAGAAAGCACTCAAGGATAACGGTATCAGACTCTCTGAACTGAAAATCGTCGGAATCCTCGGAAGTAACACCGCAATAAAAGAGGCCGTAAAAAAAGGAGCGGGCTTTGGGCTGGTATCAAGTTATTCCGTAAAGGAAGAGGTAGCTTACGGCAAACTTAAGGCCGTAAAAGTAGAAGGGCTGGAAATCAAGAGGTGCTTTTACGCCATAAGGAGGAAAGACATCACGCCTATTCCCCCTGCAAGGGTTCTTTGGGAAAACATTGACAAGCTGTTTAACTCTTCAAAAATCTGAGCTTGTTTAAAGCGTCCCTGTATATCGGCTGGTCTATGAACTTTCCCCTGTAGGTAACCCCTCCCTTTCCCTCTTTAAGGGCTTTCTCGTAGAGTTCTACTATCTCCTTAGCCTCTTCAACCTCATCTTCCGTCGGAGAAAAAACTTTATTGGCTATACCGACCTGCTTTACGGAAACGCACATCTTACCTGTAAACCCAAGCTCCTTCTCCTCAGAGGCTTCCCTTTCAAAACCTTCAAGGTCTGTATAGTCTTGATAGGCGGGGGCAATCGGAGAAACGTTAAATGCTCTACAGGTAGAAACGAACTTTGCCTTTAGATAAGTAGTAAGGTGGGAGGATTTCGTGAGCTCTTGTGATAACCCCAAGTCTGCAAAAAGGTCAAGAACCCCGAGGTAAGCAACGTTAACCCTATCTGATGCTGAAAGAATCTCAGGAAGCCTCTCTATCGCTTTTCCGGTCTCTATGGAAAGCTGAATTTTTATCGTATTTTCAGGAAGACCCGCCGAAAGCTCGTAGGCTTTTATAATTCCGTCAAGGACTACAACATCTGCGGGTTTTTCAACCTTAGAAAGCCTTACAGCGTGGGGAACTATGGGAAGGAGCTCTAAGATGTCTTCCCAGAAGAACTCTGAATTTAACGGGTTAACCCTTATCACAACTTCTTTACTTCCGTCAAATGAAACGTTCCTAAGGAACTTCCTCAAAAGAAGACGGGCAAACCCTTTATTGCTATCCGCGACACCGTCCTCAACGTTAAAGATGATAACGTCGGCCTCCCTCTGAAAAACTTTCCTTAAGTGCTTTGGCCTATCCCCAGAAACTATTAAAGCTGAACGCCTAAAAGGATTCTCAAAGGACTTACGGACAACACTTTCACTTTCCACAAACGCCTTTAGTTTCTCAATACCTTCTTTTCCTTCAGCTACTTTCTCCGCAAGCTCAAAGAGCTTTTCCAACATAGTAGGTAAATTCTATCAGAATCAGTTAAAATTTAGATAGAGCAAATATCAATACAAATTAGGGAGGAGACATAATGTCAAAAGGAGTTCTCCTTTTGATAACCGCATTCTTTTCTCTCATGCCTATATTTTCTCTCGCAAGTACAAACAAAAAAGAAGTCGGGGAAGAACTCTTTCAAAGAGGATATTCCTTATTCTTAAAAGAGGACTTCAAAACATCTTTCAATCTATTTTTGGAAGCTTGTAAAAAGGGTAACGGTCGTGGGTGCGCCGCTGTAGGTATTATGTACGAGGATGGATTAGGAGTTTCAAGAGATTATAAACAGGCCTTAAACTTCTTCTCAAAAGCCTGTAAAATGGGAGTCGCTGTTGGATGCTACAACTTAGGAACTATGTACTATCACGGGAAAGGTGTTCCTATAGATTACAGAAAAGCTTTAGAACTCTTTACAAAATCATGCGATCTTGAATATGCTGATGCCTGCAACGACTTAGGATTTATATATACCCAAGGACAAGGAGTTAATATTAACTACACGAAAGCTATAGCGCTTTTTAAAAAAGCCTGTGACCTTGGTAGTTTCTCAGGGTGCAACAACTTGGGAGTTATGTATGAAAATGGAATTTCGGTTCACAAAGATGTAAAGAAAGCTTGGGAGCTATATTCAAAAGCCTGTGAGAAAAACGTAGCACTCGGATGTGCCAATCTTGCTTCTCTTTACTATAGAGGAATTTACGTTGAGAAGAACGTTGAAAGAGCTCTGGATTTGTGGAAAAAAGCTTGTAAGTTAGGGAATCAAGAGGCTTGTACTCAAGTAGAAAAGGCAAAAAGAGAAATGCAGAAAGTTCCTTCTCCCTTTGGATTAACAGTAGGTGTTACAAGCGAAGAAGAATTTAAGGAAATCGTCAAAAACAAGGGATGGAAAATAGCTAAATCCGGCTACAGGGTCATAAAAAACGACATCGTTAACCCTAACGTAACAGGCTACAAGATTGTTGGTATTCCGCTTGAGAAACTGAAAAGTGCTTATTTCTGGTTTTTTAAAGGTAAATTGATGAAAATTGACTACCGTCTTAGAGAATCTATGGACAAATCTACTTTCTACATGTACTACGACCTCCTTAAGAACAAGTACGGCAATCCCTTAAGCTACACTCCACCTAAACTGAAAGACGGGAGAGCCCTTTGGAAAGTAGGCGGTATTGAAATAGAACTCTACTCTCCGTGGGTCACAACTATAACTTACTTATCCTACACAGACCCCAACCTCTACTCACAGGCGGCAGAGTCCGACAAAGCAATCTACGAAGAACAGACAAGGAGAAAAGCCAAGTCCCTTGAAGGTATGTGAACTACTCCGCCCTTACG
>QNYI01000110.1 GCA_003978805.1 Desulfurobacterium sp. | reverse complement strand
ACCTCACTGTCTTTTATTGGAGGGTAAACGGCGAACCTTTCAGAAACTCCCGG
Organism: Desulfurobacterium sp.; assembly: GCA_003978805.1. Taxonomy (GTDB): domain Bacteria; phylum Aquificota; class Aquificia; order Desulfurobacteriales; family Desulfurobacteriaceae; genus Phorcysia. The sequence goes on along the minus strand of QNYI01000110.1, from coordinate 3,754 downwards.
TTTTTTTACGGGCTTTTTCCTTTCGGCTTCTTGCAGTTTTTCCCTCAGGTAACCGTTTAAAACTTCAGAGAGGTTTTTATCTGCTACCTTGTAGTTTTTGTCTAAGGAAGAGGACAGAGTAAAAAAGGCTATGGCTTTTTTTAAGTATTCCTCTTTGTGGGTACTCTCGTAGAGTTTTGTATAGATAACCCCGATGTTATTGTAGATTTTCGGCGAGGAGATGCCGATTTTTAGAACTTTCTCGTAGGTTTTAAGAGCTCCCCTGTAGTCCCCGGACTGAAAAAGTAACGTCGCCTTTTTTAAAAGCTCCTTTGGACTTTCGGCAAGGGAGACAGCGGGAAGGGAAAGGAAAAGGACAGAAAGAATCAGGCAGTTAAACTTCAGCTTCATTGGACGATGAACTCCCTGTAAAAGATGTTTTTAACTTTTACTTCCGAGAGGGCAGAGTTGATTTTTAACAAGAGGTTTTCTTTAAGGAGCTCCTTTCCTTCGGGGGAAACGAGCTCTTTAGAAGTCATCGCTCCTACGGTTGTAATGAGAATATCGTTAATTACCGGAAGTTTTTCCCTTAACTCGTTTTCATCACCGCTGTAGCCAAGGGCAACGGCTATCCTTATGTAGTGACCGTCGGCCAAGTTGATAACTACCGGTTCTATCTCCATTATTTTGAGAGAGGAAGTTGTCGTAGTTTGGCTTTTGTTGTGAAAAAAGTAAAAAGCTCCTCCTCCAACTATCAAAACAGCTACAACAATCAGAAAGAGGACTTTCTTCACTTTTTAACCCCCACAACCTTCGGTAAGAAAATCTTTATCTCTACTCTCCTGTTTAAGGCCCTCGTCCTCTCATCCCTCTCTTCTACAAGGGGTTGAGTATCCGCCACTCCAATAGCCCTAAGCATATCCTTCCTGACTCCCTTTTTGAGAAGGTATTCTAACACAGATATTGCTCTTCTTACCGAGAGCTCCCAGTTACTCCCGTTTCTAACGGGAAGGCTGTCCGTGTGACCTACGATTAAAACTTTAGTGCCCTGAGGAAGCTTTTTTAAGACCTCTGCAAGTTTGTCAAGGGAGTAAACGACCTTAGACTTTAGCCGAAACTTACCTTTGTCAAAAAGAAGTCTCTCGGGAAATATTAAAACAATGTCACCCTTTTTTCCCTTAGTTACGGTCACTCCCGTGCTTTTTAACCTCTTTTTTATTACGCTCTCTGCAAGGTGGGGGGAAATGTCGGGAAGCTCAATTCTCGTCCTTCTGCTACCGGGGAAAAAGTTTGCTTTCCTGAAGAAGATGGAAATTTCGGGAGGATAAGAAATTACCGTAAAGGAAAGGTAAAGAGCAAAGAAGGCTATTAAAATAAACAAAACATCCGTAAAAGAGGTCAGCCAAACGGGGTCACTTCTCTTTTTCTTCTCTTGCGGCAACTTGTTCCTCTTTAAAACGAATTTCTATCTCTACTCTTCTATTTTTTGACCTCCCGAGAGGTGTTTCGTTAGAGGCTATGGGTTCTGTATCTGCACAGGCCATAAGTTCAAGTTTAGTTTTCTGCAATTTACACTCTTTAATTAAAAAATTCAAAACAACTTCTGCTCTCTTAGCAGAAAGCACCCAGTTATCAACGCCTTGCAGGTTATCTGTATGTCCCTTTACTACTATCTTTTCAATTGACGGATCTTTTAGGGCATCACATATACCCCTTAAAAGAGACAGTGCTTCCGAGCTTAAGTGATAAGAGCCTAAACGAAACGTTACCCTTTGCGGTAAAAGAAGTTTTACACTTTCTTCCAACTCCACGACCTTAAAGTTTTTAACAAATGGATACTTTTCCTTTAAGATTTCAAGGCTCTTTTTGACCTTTTTGACCACTCTTTTTCTACCGGGATAAAGAGGCTTAACCATCGGAGGAGAAAGGGCGCTTTTTTCGTAACCCACAATTCCCTTATTACCCAAAATCTCCCCTATTCTACTTGTGAACAGTCTAACCTTCCCCACGTCAAGGGTGGAGTGAGACAGAATAACTACAAAAAAAATTATAAGGATAAACAACACATCAATAACCGATAGCTTCCACCTTGACTTTGTACCAATCATTACTCTTCCTTAGGAGATACTTCCTTGGAAACAACTTCTACTTTCCCTCTCGTCAAAGATTCTATAAGCGAATCCTTTATAACTCTGGGAGATACCCCTTCAAGCATAAAAATTATTGCCCTTTCAACCAAAATAAGTAACACTTCCTCTCTTGACCTCAAATATTTAAGTCGCGAAGCAAGGGGAGTGAACAGCATATTTGAAAGAACTAAACCGTAAAATGTGGTCAGCAACGCCAAAGCAAGACCGGTCCCTATGGTTGATGGATCTTTTAAGTTTGCCAACATGTACACAAGGCCTATTACCGTTCCAAGAAGACCAAAAGCAGGAGCAAGGCTTCCTAAATTTTCTACAAGAACTATAGAATTCTCTATATCCTCAAGGTAAGACTTCCTCTCCAGTTCAAGAACTTCCTTAATGGTTTTTGTATCTGAAACTTCTAAGGCAAGCTGAACGGCTCTTTTTATGCCTTCATACGGAACCTTTCCTTTTTCTATTTCCCTCTCTAAGCCAAACAGCCCATCACGTCTAAAAGCTATGGACAAGTTGTTAAAAAACTCCACAAACTCCTCAAGGTTAACAGGGTGATAAGAAAAGGCAAGAGATATAGGCTTTAAAGTCCTTACCACAACTTCTAAAGGGAGGGAAGCAGCTCCCGCCGTAATTGTTCCAGCCACTACAAATAGTAGTGAGGGATAATTAAGAAACAAACTTAACTGTCCACCTAAAAGTAAAGTAAGAGCCAAAACAACAAAAGGAGAGAACAGAATCAGTAAAGAGAGAAGCTGAAACATCAGTTACCTCTTAAGGTTTATGACCGTCTGTAGGATTTCATCGTCTGTGGTAATCACTTTCGTATTGGCCTGAAAGGCCCTCTGAGCCACTATGAGGTCAACAAATTCCTGAGTTAGGTCTACGTTTGACATTTCAAGAGCTCCTCCGACCACCTCACCAAGGCCGGAACTTCCGGCAAAGTCCATCTTAATCAGGGAGTAAGGGTCATTGTTAAGCGGAACTTTCGGAGAGAACGCCCACAGGTTATCCGAAAGCCTTTTTAAAGTATCTTCAGGCATGTCTGCAAGGGGAATTTTGTAGAGCTCTATCCTCTGTCCGTTATCGTAGTGGCCCACTAAGGTTCCGTCTTTCTCAAAACTTATTTCTACGAGTTGAGAAGAAGCGTAACCGTTCTGGGTGGCGTTGTAAATCATTGACGGCTGAGCAAGCTGTGTAGAACCGGCGAAAGACAGAGTCATAGTTATCGGACTACTCGGTGCATAGTTAGGGTTGGGAGGTAAGTTCGGGGGCATGCCGTTTGTGAGCATAGAAGGGGGAATGGTTAAAGTGAAAGAAGTTGAAGGACGACCGTTTTCATCCGTTACCAGGTTACCGTTAGAATCATAAAGCCTCTCTATTTCACCGTTCTCGTTGAACAAAATTCCTCCACTTGACACCGCCGAATCAAAGTTTCCGTCAACAAAAGCTATCCACTTCCAGAAGTTAAAGTTCTGAATGCCGTTTCCTAAGTTATCATCCCTGTCTGCCTTGACAAAGAAGAAGTCAACGTGGTGAGCATGGCCTAAGGAGTCGTAAACCGTTAGGGCCGTAGAAAAGCCGTAAGAATCCGGATTGTTCGGGTCAAAACCTTCTTTCTGTAAAAGGGATACCGC
>QNYI01000017.1 GCA_003978805.1 Desulfurobacterium sp. | reverse complement strand
CCCCTTCTTTCGGCGTCCTTTTCCAGTATTCTCCTTACAAGTTCCTGCTTCTTGACAAGCTTTACATCTATACCGAGGGATTTGGCTATCTTCCTGAGGTCAAAAATGCTCATTTTTTGGAGCTGGTCAATAGTAAATCCCTGAGTAGCGTTTTCCGCCATAAAGACGTTCCTCCGAATAAGGTTTTTGAATTTTCGTGAAACGGATCAGTAGGATTCCTCTTCTCCCTCTCTCTCCCTTCCGGTTAGCTTAGCAATCCATATGCTAAGTTCGTAAAGCCCAAGAAGAGGTAGTGCCATCATTACTTGAGAAAAGACATCAGGAGGAGTTAATACCGCTGCAATTATGAATATAAAGAGAATAGCAAATTTCCTGTTCTTTTCTAACATCCCATAATTTATTACTCCTAACTTTGAAAGCAACCACACGACAACAGGAAGAAGGAAGACAAAACCAAAGGCGAGTATCATCTGGATAACGAAGGATATGTAGCTCCCTACCGTAATCTGAGGGGTCAAGAGGTCTCCCATAAAACCTAAGAGGAACCTCAGCCCGAAGGGAAGGATGACGAAGTAGGCAAAAGAGGCTCCAAGGAAGAAGAAGAGGATTGAGAAGAACATAAAAGGCAAAACGAACCTCTTCTCGTGCTCGTAGAGGCCGGGCTCTACAAACTTCCAGACCTGATACAGGACGAAAGGAAAGGCCAACAGAATCCCTGCAAAAAAGGTAACTTTCAGAGCGGTAAAGAAGGCCTCGGGAGGCGAAAGGAATATCAGCTTCCCCTGTAACTTTTCGGGTAAGGGTCTTTCCAAGAAAAGGAGAATTTCCTTTTTAAAAGGCCAAGCAACCAGAAAGCCTACTGCTATGGCTACTACAGAGCGGAAGATCCTCTGCCTGAGCTCCTCTATATGTTCGGTAACGGGTAACTCTTCGTGAGGGTCAAGAGTTCTCTTTTCGGACATCTCTGCGTTACTGTTCCTTGACCTTTATTTTTTCTACCTTTTCTGCTTCTGCTACAGTTTCTTTTTCTTTCTTTTCGGCAGACTTCTTTTCCTCTTCCTCGTCAAGGAGTCCAGAGGAGGCCTTCCTGAACTCCCTTATGGCCTTTCCCGTTGAGCGTGCGAGTTCAGGGAGTTTCTTGGGACCAAAGATAAGGAGGGCAATCGCAAAAATAAGCAGAAGTTCCTGAGTTCCAAGGCCGAACATACTTCCTCCGTTAACTAAATGATTTCGTGGCTTCTTTTAACTCCTTAAGGAGAGCTCTGAGTCCTTCCATATCACCCTTTTCTATTCTCCTGACCACGGCACTACCGACAACGAAGCCATCAGGAGTATTATACATCTCCCTTATGTGTTCCCCCCGCGATATTCCGAAACCTACAACGGTTCTCTTACCGGTAATCTCCTTTACCCTGCCGATATCCCTCTCTATCTCCCTGTAGGCCAGTTTCTCCCTTTCACCGGTTATGCCGGTAACAGAGACGTAGTAGATAAACTCTCCGGTTACTTCTCCTATCCTCTTAACCCTTTCGTCCGTACTCGTCGGAGCTGCGAGGAAAACGGGGGAAAGTTTTAACGATTTAACCTTCCTTGAGAAATCTCCTCCCTCTTCGGGAGGAAGGTCTGGAACGATAAAGCCGTCTACACCAACCGCTTTCGCGTCTCTTATGAACCTTTCCTCCCCGTAAACGAAGATGGGGTTGTAGTAACCCATAAGGAGTATGGGTTTCTCCTTCTCAAGACTCCTGAGCCTTTCAACGAGCTCAAGAACCTTTTGCGTGCTCGCTCCGGCAGAGAGAGCTCTCTCGTGAGCCTTCTGAATCGTAGGGCCGTCGGCAAGGGGATCGGAGAAGGGCATCCCCACTTCCAACATGTCGGCGTACTCTAAGATGAGCTTAAACACGTCAAAGGACTTGCTACAGTCCGGGTCACAGGCCGTTGCATAAACTATCAACGGCTTCTCACCTTTAGCTTCAAGGGATTCAAAACAGTTTCTTATTCTTTCCATACCTTCTCCAAGAAAGGTAAAGTAAAAGGGTGATAAACAGAACAAGGGTGCCAAAAAGCTTATGTTTAATGATAAATGAAAAGAACTCGCCTATCAAGTTACCGAGGAGTAGGTAGGAGAGAACCCAGAAAAGAGCTCCTACAGCGTTATAGAACGTAAACTTCCAAAAAGGTGGCCTGAAAGCTCCAATAACAACAGGGAGGACGGCTCTAACGACGGGTATGAACCTTCCGAAGGTAACGGCAACCTCTCCTCTGTTCTTTATAAGTCTCCCCGCCCTCTGAAAGTCCTTCCGGGAAACCCGCAGGAAGGAGAGGTACTTTTCAAGGAGCTCCTCTCCTAAGAAGTAGCCTACAAAGTAAGAAACGGTGTAACCGAGAACCGTTCCTAAGCTTGCACAGATTAGGAAGGAAGAGGGTGAGATAACGCCCTTAGAGGCAAGAACGCTACCGAAAAAGAGAACCTTTTCGGCCGGTAAGATGAGTCCGAGAAGGAGTCCCGTTTCAAGGAATGCCCACAGGAAGAGGAAAAAACAGGAGAGTTCAGGATGGTTCTTTATAAACTGCACCGAGACTTCAACGAGGTTTCCAAGCTCCACTTGACACCCACGTCCTCTAAAGCTAAACTTCACAAGCGCAAGTCTGGCGAATTATAGCAGGAGGTCTACTCAATGAAAAAGGGTATTCACCCCGAATACAGGGAGACAAGGGTTATCTGCGCCTGCGGTAATACTTGGGTAACAAGGTCTACCAAGTTCCCGGAGATCAGAGTTGAAGTGTGCAACCAGTGCCACCCATTCTTCACGGGAACTCAGAAGCAAAAGGTTATAAGGGGTAGGGTAGAGAAGTTTATGGCCAAGTACGAGGGCAAGTACTAAAAATGGGCATCACCCTCCTATCCCAAACCGACGATATGCTGAAAGTCGTTGCAACGGCAGCCCGGGTCTGTTACTCCGGGTTGCCCCTTGAACGGCTCCTCTCCCACTACTCGGAAGAGGAGGATAGGCGTTTAATAGAGAAAGTAGTAGGAATGGGTCACTTATCCGTCGTTGAACACGGCGTTATGACGTTTAAGGTGGACAGCTCCTTTAAAGAGGAGCTCTTTAAGATAATGGTTGACAAGCCGTTCCTGAGAATTTCGGAAACCGAAGACGGCTTTATCGTTTCAATCAACCTCAGAACGATTTTAGAACTGCTCTCCGAAAAGCCTGAACTGAGGTTCACGAAAGAGGTTGCAAAGTTCCTACCGGACTTTCTCCCTAAGCCGAAAAGTCAACAGTAACGCCCTTTCCACCTTTAAAAATCTCCCTCTTTTTCTCCTCCCCGTACTTAACGTCACCAGAAACCCTAAATAGAACGAGCCTAAACCCCTCTTCCTCCAACTCCCTCCTAAGAGTTCCCTCCTCCTTTAGCAGAAGTTTCCGGAGCTCCTTACTTTCGGTCACTGCCTCTACCGAAAGGCTGTCGTTTAAGAGCTGGATGAAAACTCCCAACTTCCCGAGGCGGGTCTCAACTTCAATGTAAACCTTTAAAACGTCCCCATCCTTAGGGGAAAAGTAAACTTCCCCTTTAAATTCATCATCAAATAGGAACGGTAAAACAACAACTCCACCGATGACAAAAAGGGCGTAAATAGAAAGGAAGGAAGATAGGAGGCCACTGAGGTAATCCTTCGTGAGCTCTCCCCTAAGTTCCTTCTTTAACTGCGAAAAAAGCTCATCCTCCAAAAGGAGAAGTAGCGAAAACAGTAGGAAGGGAGAAAGGACACCCTTGCTAAAGTCGGGAGAAAGTTCCTTTAAAAACTTTTTAAATTCCCCTACGAGTTCTGGGTAGTGAGCCGATACGTAACTCTCAATTAAGCTAA
>QNYI01000025.1 GCA_003978805.1 Desulfurobacterium sp. | reverse complement strand
ACCTGTTTCTTCTTGATTTCCTTCAAGACCTCTTCCTTCGGAAGGTAGCAGACTACGTGCAGGTAGTATCCAGAGGGTTTCTTTACAAGCTGGGCTTCTGCAAGTTCTGCATTCTTTGGTATCTGATGGAGTCCTAAAACTCTGAACTTCTTTTTTATCCCCTGTATCTTTGCCTTGTTCTTATCCCCCGAAATCTTGTAGGTTATCCCGTACTGCTTTAAAGGTATGCTCCTTATTTCACTCTTAAACGAGAGTTTCCCTACCTTAATTCCTTTTTCTTTTGCTCTTTTGAGGGAATAAAGACTCCTCTTTATCCTTTCTACTATCCCTTGTCTCATCTGAGAGGAGAGTTGTTTTATTTCTGGTGTTTTAATTTCCACTTCTTTGAGTTTCCACGCGTTACTGTTTAAACGGTTTTCAATGTCTGCTACGATGTGGTTATAAAGCCACTTAGCTTCAAGGAAGAGTCTGTTTAATTTCTCCTCATCTTTTTTAGAGAGATTTTGGAGTTTAAGCTGATAGACTCTTGGAACTTGGATTTTTCTACGCTGTTTGGTCGCACTTAGAGTTTCCTTAATCTTTTGAGCTTTTTCTGTCCTCATCTTCATCCTCTATTATAACCCACTTCCCCTAATTCATCCCTGCTTTGAAAAGCAGAGCTTTCTTAGCGACATTTCTGTAAAATTTGATATCCAAAATTTATAACAGGGGAGGAAAAGAGGTTTGAAAATAGCAACAGTTGACGTAGGGACAAACTCAACAAGGCTTTTGATATCAGAAATAAAGAACGGGAAAGTTCAGGAAATCTTTAAGACAGGAAAAGTAACCCGCCTCGGTCAAGGAGTTAGGGAAAAGAAAAAGCTTTCAAAAGAGGGAATAGAAAGGACAATCAACGCCCTTAAGGAATTTAAGGAAATCATAGAAAACCACTGCGTTGAAAAAGTTATCGTAGTAACAACTGAAGCTGCAAGGGTGGCCGAAAACGCATCGGAGTTCCTCTCTGCCGCCACAGAGCTCGGCTTTAAGGTGGAAATCCTTCAGGATAAAGAGGAGGCAGAACTCGTCTTCTGGGCGAACGTTCTCCACTTTAACCCCAACAGAAAAGCCATGACCGTTGACCTCGGAGGTGGCAGTACAGAGATAGTCTACGGAAGTAAAGAGGAGATTGAGTTCCTAAGGAGCCTTAAGTTCGGCGTCGTCGTTCTCCACGAGACCTTTATAAAGTCCGACCCCCCAAAAGAGGAGGAGCTCCTCAAGATGGAGAACTTTATAGGGGAAGAGCTCTCTAAGATAAGACCGGAGATAAAGGAAAAACCTGTAGTCTACGCCGTAGGAGGGACAATTACCTCCGTCGTTGCCATGGAAGAGGGAATGGAAGTTTACAGACCTGAAATCGTTCACGGCTACACGGTAACGGAGGAGATGGTTGAGAGGTGGTATAGGGAGCTCTCCTCAATGACGCTTGAAGAGAGAAAGAAAGTCAAGGGACTGGAAGAGAAACGGGCTGACGTAATCATTCCGGGACTGGCCTTCTTTAAGGTCTTCTGCAAGGTCTTTGAGGTCAAAGAATTGACTGTTAGCGAGCTGGGCTTACTTTACGCTTTAGCACTAAAGGAGGCCTTGAAATGTCGGTAAAAAAAATTGCAGTAATAGGAACCGGTTACGTAGGCCTTGTCTCCGGCGCATGCTTTGCCTACTTGGGGCACAAGGTTATAGGCCTTGACATAGATAAAGAAAAGATAGAAAGGATAAAGAAAGGGGAAGTTCCCATCTACGAGCCGGGACTGGATAAAATACTCCACAGGGCCCTTGAAGAAGGGAACATAGAGTTTACAACCGACTACGCCTACGCCGTCAAGAACTCTGATTTCATCTTTATCGCCGTAGGAACGCCTTCAAAGGAAGACGGCTCAGCAGACCTTTCCTTTGTTGAAAGTGCCTACAAAAGCATAGCAGAACACATAGGGAACGGGGACTTTAAGGTAATAGTGAACAAGTCAACCGTCCCTGTAGGAACCGGAAGGTGGGCTAAAAAGTTCATAGCGGAGCTCCTTCGTAAAAAGGGAGTAAAGAACCCTGAAGAGAGGTTTGAGGTTGTATCAAACCCGGAATTCCTAAGGGAAGGGAAAGCGGTAGAAGACTTTATGAACCCCGACAGGGTAGTCGTGGGAGCCGACAACCGGGAAGTTGCCGGAATGGTCGCATCCCTATACGAAAAGCTCCAGCCGGCAATGCTCATAACCGACCTTTCAACTGCCGAAATGATTAAGTACGCCTCAAACGCCTTCTTGGCAACAAAAATCTCCTTCATAAACGAAATAGCAAACATATGTGAGGCCACAGGAGCAGACGTAACCGTAGTTGCAAGGGGAATGGGACTTGACCACAGGATAAGCCCCTATTTCCTAAGGGCCGGATGCGGGTTCGGCGGAAGCTGTTTCCCTAAGGACGTAAAGGCACTTATCTACACGACAAAACAGGTAGATGGAGAGCCCAAAATCCTTGAAGCTGTAATTGAAGTAAACGAGAAACAGAAGCTCAAACCCGTTGAAAAGCTCCTAAAACACATACCAGACCTTAGAGGGAAAACAGTAGCCGTTTGGGGACTTGCCTTTAAGCCCGAAACCGACGACATGAGGGAAGCTCCCTCAATCCCCATTGTAAAGAGGCTCCTTGAGCTCGGGGCTACCGTAAAAGCTTACGACCCCGTAGCCCTACAGAACGCAAAGAAAGTATTTAGTAGGGAAATTGAAAAGTACGGAAAGCGCCTTCAATTCGTTACAAACAAGGATAGAGCTCTTGAGGGAGCAGACGCCCTGATACTCGTTACAGAGTGGGAAGAGTTCAGGGATGTTGATTTTGATAAACTTACGGGAAAAGTGGTAGTAGACGGAAGAAACCTCTGGGAACCTTCCGTCATGAAGAACATCTGCACCTACGAAAGTATAGGGAGACCGTAAAGTCAACTACCCCCGACTAAAGTCGGAGGCTTGTAGCTGATGCTACGCAGTGGTAGCACCGCTACATTGGGACGGTTGACAGCGCCCCACCGGGAGGGACATGCCTCTCCCAGTCCCGACTTCCCTCTTTTGGAGGGAAGCCAGATAGTTTTTAACTATGTTCCTGCTGGCGTTAAGGTCGGCATTAAGGGAGTAACCGCAATGCTTACAAACAAAGTGAGACTGGTCAACACGGTTGGAACGGGAAATGTATCCACACCTGCTACACTTTTGAGAGGTGTAGCGGGCATCTACATAGACTACTCTTACTCCCTTGGCTTGAGCTTTATACTCTATAAACTGCTGGAGTTGTGCAAAGTTCCAGCTGTGTATCCAGCGTCTATTTTGCTTGTTGGCTTTAACTCTCTTCCTGATTCCCTTGAGCTTTTCAAGAACAATTACTCCGCCAGCAGGAACGAGGTTAACTATCTCCTTTGCTATCTTGTGGTTAACAGCAGTCCGAAACCGTTTCTCCTTCTGCGAAAGTTTCTTGAGGTGTCTTTTTGCAGAAGGAGTGCCTTTGGACTGCAGTCTCTTGCGAAGTGCAAAATACCTTTCGGAAACCGCCCTTATGTGTCCACTGTCAAAGAACTTGTTAATCTTCCCGTCCGGAGTGGAAACTACCGCAAGGTTGCGGAGTCCCAAGTCAACTCCAACATAAAAGTCAACAGGTTCTACATCAGGGAAATCTTTTTCAACGGTAATGTTGAGGGAAAACTCTTTAAGCTTTTTGTCATATTTGAGATTAGCAGAGGTAACTTTCCAGTCCAAGTATTGCTTGAAGTAATTAGGAACTTTTATCTTGAACTTCTGTCTTCCTTTAACGGTAGCAAGGGAAACTTCCTCTCTATCCAGCCAAACAGTATAGGAACGCTGGTCGTAACGGATGGCTGGGTTGTTACTTTGAGGACACCTACTTTTAAGTCCTTTCTTTTCTCTCTTAATTGCGGACTTAAGACTTTCGGTAGCTACAACTCTTGCGGAGATTACAAGTTGGGAGGGAAGAGAAGTCTTATCCCTAACTGTGTAGTAAGTAAGCTTGTGGAGTTCAACGCCGTTCCAAAGTTTAGCTTCCCAACCGACCTTACAGGTGTAGTTGTAAGCAAACTTATACTGCTCAAGGGTTTCAAGAAGTATCTGTTTTTGTTCTTCGTCAGGTTCAAGAACAAGTTTAATAGTTCGTTGCAGATTCATGGTTCATATACTACTCCAATACCTACAAACTCTCAAGTGTGGTCTCC
>QNYI01000002.1 GCA_003978805.1 Desulfurobacterium sp. | reverse complement strand
TGTACTTTTAATTTTTTTGCTTTTTTAAGTAACCATTCTCCCGCTAGATATTTTTTATTTTTAGCGTCATTTGTGGTTCGTCCAAAGTGGTCTGCCTTGGCTACAAGGACAAGGTCTTGGATGTTAACACGTGTAGAAAGCCTTCTAATGGCAGGGTCTTTAGACTTTTGCTTATAGAGTTGTGAAGGGGTTAAGTGTTCTTTTATCAAAGGTAAAATGGCTTCTAATAAGGCCTTTTCATTACTAAGGGGAGGACGTTTCTCGTTTACGTAGGTAAAAGCTCCGCAGTCGCCGAGAACCGGAAGCTTACCGTTAACTCTTAAGTAGTCCTTTATGTTTGAAAAACCCCTTATTTTCGGCCTTCCGTTTTCTTTTATGAGCTTTAGTTTAAGTTCAAACATTCCGAGGCTGACCAAGATTCCGTCGTAGGGAGGAGGGGAAAATATCTCGTGGGCAAATACGGCGTTTTCGTATCCCCCGCTGTAGGTATCCGTTAAGGGGTCAAAGTCCCTATGAACCCAGTCTTCCCAGTAAGGTAGAAAGAATTTCATTGGCCAATTATAGCACCTTGGGGCAGTCAAACCTGAAGTCACACTGCTTACAGGTTTCCTCGTCTATTTCGGCAGGGAGCTCCCAGCTGTTCGTCTCCCGCGATTTTTCTATTTTCTCTACTATCCGTTTAAACTCCGAGATAAACGCCTCAACTTCCCTCACGGTCTCCTCTTTCTCAAAGTCAACAACGTAAATGGCACTCTCCGGCCTCCCTTCACAGTTAAGGAGCTCGTTCATAAAGTAGAGAACCGCCCTCTTTGGAAACTCCCCGCTCCTCTCCTTAAAGAGGTAGCCGTAGACGAACATCTGCTTCCTGTACCTCTCAAGCTTTTCCCTTCCAAAGGGTTCCCTCTCGTCCGGCCTCCTCATTCCTTTGTAGTCCCATATCTCAAAGGTTTCGCCTTCCCTCTTTAAAACGTCAACTATTCCGTAGAGGATGAAGTTATCAAGCTCCTTTATAAGCTGGAGCTCCGCTTCAAGAACGGAGCTAAAGAACCTTTCCCCTTCTACCTTACAGAACTTCTTTAAAACGGTAAGGGCGCTCTCCCTTGCCTTTTCGCTTGAAGCCCTTACACCTTCGGCCTCCATTGCACTTTCTATCCGGTGGAAAATCTCTTCCGCTACCTTCTCATCTGGAACTTTTCCGTTTTTTAGAAAGTAAAGGTGAGCCCTCTTTAAAAACCTGTGAATGATGCTACCGTACCACTCCTGAGTAGGGTTTGACGGAACGTAGCCCAAGAAGCGGTAGAAACCGTACTGTCTGGGACAGATTGAGTAGGAGATGATATCTCCGGTAATACTGTAACGCCTCTTTAACCTTTTTCTTGAAGAGGTTAGAGGATGCCCAAGGTGGTTAGAAAACCTCTCTAAACCCTCTATGAGCCTCTCAATGTCCACCTTCTTCTCTCCTTACCTTTTCTTTAAACTTCCTTGAAAACTCCCCGTGCCAGTCGGTTTCAAAACCCGGGAAGGCTGCAAGCTTCCAAGGTTTAGCCTCTTCTTCGGTTTCCTCCTCCGGCTTTCTAAGTATCAGGAGGCAGTACTTTGCCCTTGAGTAGGCAACGTAGAACTTCCTGACAGCATCTATGGTGTTCCTCTCCCAGCTCAAACTCCTTCCGAAGAGCCTTTCAAGGCGACCGAGCTTAAAGTCTCCCCTATGTTCTGTTAGGTCTCCAACTATTACAATGGGAAATTCAAGCCCCTTTGACTGGTGAAAGGTCATTACGGGGAACATATCTTCCGGAACAACTTCAACCTCTTCAAGGTCTTTATCCCTCCGAGAGAGGAGGTAGAGGAAAGTCCCGTAAAACTCAGCAAGCCACTCACTTTTAACTTTTCCGTCTTCAACCGGAATCTCCCCTACCCTTTGGGAAAAGAGGGAAAGAAACCTACTTAGCTTTGCCAAGTTTAAAGAGGTAAGGAGCTCCTCCTTAAAGCTCTTTAACGGTTCAAACTGAAGGAGAGAGTAGAAAACTTCCACAAGGTTAAAACTCCCTTCCTTTAGTGACTTTAACCTCTCTCTAAGGTTCTCTACGTACTTTTTAAGCTCGGGAGAAGCCTCAGAGTTGAACGTCTCCTTCCAGAAATTTACCGTTTCACCTACGATTTCTCCAAACTTTTCAGAAGGGAATACCTCGCAGAGAGCTCCGATAGCAACTGCTACCTCCTTCTGCCTTACCAAGGCCTTTGAGCGAGGGTTGTAAACTGGGATTCCCTCCCTCGTAAAGACCTCTTTTATGTAACCTGCTAACTTCTCACCCTCCTTTGAAAACTCCCTCGTGCTCGGAAGGAGTAATACAACGTCTGAGTAACTCTTTATCACCCCCCTCCTCTTTAGCTCTTTTACAAAACGGCAACACTTCTTTGAGAGCTCTTCATCGCTTTTTGCCTTTAACTCCACGACCGAGTCCCCGAGGAACTCGTGGCTCTTTATGCCGGAGGCAAACTTTATCCTCTCCTTGTTCTTTACAGACAGTTTTCCCCAAGCCTTCTTTACCTTTTCATCTTTCTCAGATTTAAGGTGCTTTATCATAAAGTAGTTTATGAAAGCTACTATCTGCCTGTCAGACCTGTAGTTTTTGCTTAGACTTACCACTTTTGCGTCGGCTTTAAACCTCTCCTTACACTTCTTCTCAAAGTCTATAAAACAGTCAACTACAGCTCCCCTGAACCTGTAGAGAGCCTGATTGTCGTCTCCGACGACGGTTAAGTTCTTACTCTTTTTGGCAAGGGTAAAGTAAATTTCCTCGTCAAGGGGGTTGGTGTCCTGATACTCGTCAACCATAACCCACGCTATTCCGGGGAAGAATTCGCTTCCGTCACCTTTTAAAAACTTCTCTCCTTCCTCAGACTTTAAAAACTTTAAAAAGAGCTCCTCGGCGTGAACGTAGTCAAGGCGCCGTTCGTTCTTAAGGAGCTTCCTGTAGCGGACGTAGAGCTCTAAAGCCTCCCCGAGTATTCCCTTCCTCCCTCTGAGTTTCCTCCAGTCAACGAGGTTCTGAGGAATGAACTCAAACAGACGGCTCAGAATATCAAGCTTTTGAAGGTAGAGCTCTTCCTGTGTAATCCCTTCCCTTTCAAGCTGGAAAAAGTCAAAAAACTGACTGTACTTACCCTCCTCTTTTAGGTCCTGAAACTCCTTAAAAAGGAGGATGTCCCTCTCAAAGTCCTCTAAGAGCCTGTAGCGCTCAAAACGGCTGAACTGGAACTCCTCCATCACCCTTAAAGCTAAGGAGTGGAGAGTCCCGGCGTAAACGTCGTAGGGTTCAAAGGAGAGCTCCTTCACCTTTTCTTTTAGAGCTCCGGCATAAGAGACAAACCGGGAAAAGAACTCCTCAGAGGCCTTCTTCGTGAAGGTAACCAAGAAGATTGAACGGGGATTTACTCCTTTAACGGCAATGAGGTAGAGAGCTCTTAAAACGATGACCTCCGTCTTCCCCGAGCCGGGACCTGCAACTACCTTTAAGGGACCACCTGTATAGGTTATGGCCTCCCTCTGCTCGTCGTTTAGACTCTTCCCCCCAATTTCCTCTACGAGCTCAAAGAACTTCTCACTACTTAAAAGCATAGCCCAAGCTCTTTAGAATTTCTCCTAACTTCCCGATATCCCCCATGTTACCGTAGCCAAAAACTAAGAGCTCCTTCCCCAACTTCTCCGCAACCTTTTTTATACAGTCAAGGTAGTCCTTCCTTGCCCCTCCCCTGTAGTAAACGATAACATCGTAGTCCTTTAACCTCTCGGCGATTCTCCCTTCAAGCTCACTGCACCTTTCCTTTGACATAACGGCGTTGTAGGGAGAAATCACCTCATCTGCAGAAACGAGGCCGTAGCCTGCGCTGAG
>QNYI01000022.1 GCA_003978805.1 Desulfurobacterium sp. | reverse complement strand
TTTATGAAATAAGTTTTAAAAAAGTTATACCAACAATTATTCTGTATATTCCAAAAGGTATAAAAGTGTGAGTTTTTATGAAATTTAGAAGCCATTTTACTGAAACGAAGGCAAATATGAAGGCTGTAACGAAGCCTACCAGAAGCGTTCCTGCGTTTTCTACGGATAGAGAGTTAAAGTTTTTTAAAATTTCAAAGCCTGTTGCTGCGAACATAGTGGGAATTGCTAAGAGGAATGAGAACTCGGTAGCGCAAATTCTGTCTAAACCGAGAATCATACCCCCTATTATGGTAGCACCTGAGCGGGAGGTTCCGGGTACCATGGCGAGTGACTGAAAAATGCCTATTAGGATTGCTTTAAGGTAGCTTATATCTGCCGGGTTTGAGGTAGAGGGTTCTTTCTCCTTCAGGGAGATTTCAAGGAGGATGAAAACGATTCCCCAGAAAATCAAGGCTGAGCTGACAACGATGGGTTTGAAGAGCTCTTCAACGTAGCTGTGGAGGGCAAGGCCGATTATTCCTGTAGGGATGAAGGCTACCGTTATCTTCTTCCAGCTCTCTAACCCTTTTAGGAGTTTTTCCTTGTAGATAAACGCTACGGCGAGTATAGCTCCCAGCTGTATGGCTATTTCAAAGGTTTTCTCAAACGTTGTCTGCTTCAGGCCGAGAAGGTGGGAGACCAGAATCATGTGACCTGTTGAGGATATTGGCAGAAACTCGGTTACTCCTTCAACTATGCCTAAGATTACAGCGTCTAATATGTTCATTTAAACTCCTCCTCTCAGGTGGTCGTAGCCTCTTTTTGGCAGTTTACTTCCGTTTAGGAAGACGCCTTCCCCACTTCTTACCTCTCCGATTGTTCGGAATCCTAAGCTTTCTAACTTGTCCTGCATGACCTCAGGAAAGACGATTATAAGCTCGTAGTCTTCTCCTCCGAAGAGAGCGTAGTTTAGTGCCAGTTCGGGGTTTCCCGTGAACTTTAAGAGCTCCTCGGAAATTGGAATTCTGTCCTTTTCAAGGTGTATTGAAACGTTGGAACTCTCTGCTATCGTGTAGAGGTTAAATACCAGCCCGTCGCTTACATCAGTAGCGCACTTTACTCCCAGTTTAGCCGCTTCTCTTCCCTCGTTTACCCGTGGTGTCGGGTTCAAGAAACGCTCTACTAAGTAGTCATTTCCCTTCTTCCCGGCTTTAAGGATTTCAAGCCCTGCCTTACTGTCTCCGAAGGTTCCCGTTACGGCTACGAGTTCGCCGGGTTTGGCTTTGGAACGCAACATGAAATTTTTGCACTCTCCCGTCAGTGTAAGGTCAAAGAATTCAGTTCCCGAGGAAACGGTATCTCCCCCCACTACGCTTACGGAGAACTCCCTCGCGCAGTCGGCAAGACCTTCGTAGAGCTCCTCAACCTCTTCCTTATCGGTCTTTTCTGAAAGTCCTAAGTTAACAATTGCGTATTCACCGGTTCCTCCGGCAGAGGCAACGTCGCTTAAGGAGACTGAAAGGAGCTTCCTTCCTAAGTAGTAGTAGAGGTTACTTACTTCTTTCTTCCACTCTTTTAAAAAGTGGCTTCCTTCAACGAGGGCATCGGAGGTTAAGAGGATGTAACCTTCCCCTTTCTTTATCACTGCAGTATCGTCCCCTATTCCCACGACTACGTCGGAAGGTGGAGGGGGCAACCTCTTTGAGAGGAGCTCTATCAGCTTAAACTCACTTAACTCCATCTACCTTCTCTACCTTTATGTAGCAGGTGTGGGAAAAGGGGGAGATTTCTACTCTTCCTCTAAAGAGGAACTCCTTGCCCTTGTCCGTGATGGGATCAAGCTTTCCCGTTCCCAGAAGGTAGATACAGCCGGTTCTATCGGCTATGCAACTGTCCGATCTGGTTATTCTCGGATGGGTACACCCTTTGTTGCACCTCCATCCTAAGTAAGTTGCCCTCAGGTAGACCTCTCTTCCGATGAACTCTTTACAGTTTCTCTTTATCTTGGCCACCGTTTCTAAGCGAAACCTTGCCTCTCCGTTTACTTTAACGCTACTGCAGGAGCCGAAAAGGAGAAGGAAGAGAAAAAGGATAGTACCCCTTCTTATCATCTCAGTTCCCTGTTAAGCTGTAGTAGTTCTGGAGCATTTCATCCCAATCGTTAACTGCAAAGGGATTGTAGTATTGGCTATCGTTAAGCTCGCTGCACTCTGAAGGAGTTGTTATTCCGTAGCAGGGGGAGTAGTCTCCCGAGCTGGCTGGGAAGTAGATGGATAGGCCTTGAAGGTCGGTATTTATGAGGGTTTTGTATACACCTTTAATAATCGTCTCTATCCTTTTAGCTGCTTCAATAGATGGGTCAAGCTCGTAGAGTTTGGAAGCGAAGGTGGCTAAATCTACGTAGACATCTTTCCCGGAGATGTCGGCTCCTGCCGACTCTAAGTTGGAGCGTGCTTCCTGAAACTCTAAAGCGTTTGAGTCGTTCAGGCTTTGAGCTAATGAATTTAACTCGTTTACCAGACTCTCAATTTCCTCTTTCTTGAAGGCGGCCAACGTTAGGTTTGACTCTCCCTGATACTCTTCTTCGTAAGCATCCACTATGTATTTGCCGAAGGTATAGGCATCTGCATCGGGGTTATTTAGGAGTTTCGTCATAACCTTTTCGTAGTTCCACCCGCTTCCGGGTTCGGAGGTTTCTGAGGCCACGATTACGCTTGCGTAGTCTTTAACGTCAAATAGGACTTCAAGGTTTCCCATCAGACATTCATCAAACCCCAGTAAATCTATCCTGTACCCATCCTGAGATATCTTCTTTAAAGCGTCCCTTAGTTCGTACATAAACAGGTAGTCGGTGGAGTCGGCGTTCTCGTCAATACTGGCAATTCTAAACGACAAGGTTCTTAGAGATCTCCAACCATCTCCGTGATCCCAGATGATAAGGGCAGTCCTGTTTGCCGGGTACTTAGAGGAGTATGTCTCTACGAAGTCTATCAACGTTTGAGGGTCTCCCATGTTAAGCTCGTTCTTAAGTTCTTCAACTCTTTCAAAGTTTCCTGTAGTATCGTTGGAGGCGTATACCGTTCCGTCTTTAAGGTATGGAGAGTCTATTAGGGCAACGACTTTAACCTCTGGAGAGTAGTGGACTTGTGAGAGTTCTTCAACGTCCTCCCCTGCAAAACCTTGAGAGCCAAGGTTGTTGTCTGCATCAATGTAGAGTAGGACAAGCCACTTTCTATACTTTACTTCCTGACACGTATCTTGGCACACTTTTACTTTATTTGTGGTTGCATTAAACTCCAAAGAGTAGTTTTCCCCGTTAAAAGAGAAGTTTAATGATACGTCTTCGCCTTTTTTAATTGCTTCCTCTATAGAGTCGGTTAGGGAGTTTTCTACAGTTACTTCCGTTAAGTCTATGAGGTTACTCGTTCCGTCTGTATCGTTGTTGAGGGCATGGATTATCCGCGCAAGAGCGTCCCCTGCTTCCGGGTCTCCTGCAATCTTAAAGGGAGTTATCACTTCTCCGTTTTCCCTTACCTTGTAGTCTCCCAGTTTGATGTCCCCGTTTTCCCCTTTTATGAAAAATTCAAGTTCCGGCGTCGGAGTTGGGGAAGACAGCGTGAAAGATCCGTCGTCCTTTGTCAGAGTGCAGTTGTCCGTTTCGGCTACGCACACTTTTAGACCTTTAATTTCACTTGCTTCAAGTTTACCGGACACCTTAAACTCGGCTACCCCTGAACCACCCCCTCCGCAGGAAGCGAGGAGCATAACGATGAGAGGCAATATTCGTCTCATAGCTACTCCCTCTCTAAAATACTTTTTTCGGTTTCTCTACGTTAACTACTTTAAGTTCCCTGTCAATTCGTCTTACGAGGCCTTTCAGGACGTTCTTGGGGCCAATTTCGTAGAGGGTATCTACTCCCATTTCCTTCATTTTAAGGACGTCCTCAACCCACCTTACCGGAGAGAACACCTGTCTATAGAAGGAGTCCTTTATCTCATCGGGTCTTTTAAGGAGCTCCACGTCGGCGTTATTGAGAAGGGGAACATTCGCTTCCTTAAACTCCATCAGCTTCATCAGCTCTTTCAGTTTTTCGGCGGCAGGTTTCATCAGCTCCGAGTGGAAAGGAGCGGAGACGGCAAGCCTTACGACCCTCTTTGCCCCGGCCTGTCGGAGCTTTTCTTCCGCTTCTTCTAAAGCCTTTATCTCTCCCGATATTACCGTTTGTTCCGGACTGTTGTAGTTTGCCACCTGAACGAATCCGCCCTTTACTTCTCTTAAAATCTCCTCAATCTTTTCGGCAGTCAGTCCGATAACGGCGGTCATTCCCCCTACGCCTGCCGGGACAGCTTCCTGCATGAACTCCCCTCTCTTCCTCACTAAGAGAGCTCCGTCTTGAACTGAAAAGACCTTAGCCGCACAGGCAGCCGAGAACTCCCCGAGGGAGTGACCTGCAACAACCACCGGCTTCTCAGAAAAGCCTGCAGACTCTAAGACCCTTAAAACGGCCATGCTGACTGTAAAGATTGCCGGCTGAGCGTTATAAGTCAGTGTAAGTTCGCTTTCTGGAGCTTCAAAACAGAGCTTTGCTATGTCAACCTTTGCACCTTCGGATGCCTCTTCAAAAACCTCCCTTGCCTCTTTAAAAGCCTCATAGATTTCCTTTCCCATTCCGCTGTACTGGGAACCTTGTCCGGGAAAGATAAACGCAACGGCCATTCTCTTCCTCTCCTTTTTTTCTTGTTGTAGTATTGACTTCCAAAGTATACCATTTGAGCAGGAGGAGGTCGTGAAATCTTATACGGAATACCTGCTTTTCAATACTAAAAAGAGAAGAGAGCTCATAAGGATAACGGACAGAGTGAAAGAGGCCGTAAAAAAGTCCGGCGTTAAAGAAGGGCTTTGCCTTGTTTCTGCAATGCACCTGACGGCTGCCGTTATCATTCAGGACGACGAGGAAGGACTCCACGAGGACATCTGGGAGTGGCTTGAAAGGCTTGCTCCGTTCCGTCCCGACTACAACCACCACAGGACGGGAGAGGATAACGGGGATGCCCACCTTAAAAACCTCCTCGTTCACC
>QNYI01000108.1 GCA_003978805.1 Desulfurobacterium sp. | reverse complement strand
AAGCTGCTGAAAGAGCCTGAGACCGGAACTAAGATGTTCTTGACCGGCGTTGTTCCCCTTGCAATCATAACAGGTGAGTAGGCGTTCTCTGCAAGGATGACGGGGAGGGTTTTAATCCCTAAGTAGAGGGGGAACTCGCTGTACTTATCAGGTACAACTATGAGACCGAAGTTTTCCTCTCTTGTAACCTCAAAGAGCTCTCTCTCACAGGTGGGGATTTCTTTAACCCTAACGTCTCTGTTCTCTCTCTTTTCAAAGAGTCCTTTTAGGTCGGGCGTAGGTTTAAAACAGGTGTAGATGGAGATTTTTTGAAGTTTTGTATTTTCTGAGAAGAACAGGGCGTCTTTAATTACCTCCTCCCTCCTTTCGGGTAAGAAGACTACCTCCTCCACACCGAACTGGAGGGGGAACTGAGGAGTCCCTGATTTTATGAGTTCCGCAATGTACTTTAAGATTCTCGGTTCACCTACTATTAAGACTCTATCGCCGGGCTTGACAACCGTGTTCTGCTTAGGAACTATTAGTCTATCTCCTCTAAAGATGGCAACAATCTTCCAGCGCTTTGAAGAGAACTTACCTACAGGGTAGCCGGCAATGATAGAGGTAGGCATAACGGTCACTTCTATGATTTCTCCTTTACCCAGACCGATGTTTGTCGGCGTAACGATTCCCGACTCTATCTGTTTTTCTAACTGGGATGCGGTGGCTACGGCCTTGTCTACGTAGTTAATTCCCTCCTTTTCGTAAAGCCCGTCTTTTTCTGTGCTGTTAGAGACTGAAAATATCATCGGGACGCCGACCTCTTTCGCAAGCCTGCAAGCTTCAAGGTTAACTTCGTCGTCTCCGGTGCAGGCGACAAAGGCTTTGGCCTCCTCTATTCCGGCCTTTTTAAGCATTAGCCTGCTCGTTCCGTCTCCCTGAAGGAGTAGGGTCCTGTTTATAGCGCTTGAGTCAAGGAGCTCTATAATTTTCTGGAGTTTTTCCTCGTCTTCGTCTATAACGGCAATAGACCAATCCTTTTGAAGTCTCTTTATGAGCTCCCTTCCTACCTCTCCTGCTCCGACAATTATCAGTTTCATACCGTCCTCTAAGGGTAAAATCGGAACTCAACTATTTTATCCCATTGTCTTGAATCTATATAACCGAAAATGATTCTCATTAAGAACGGGTAAGGTATTGACAAAACGTAATTTTAGTTCTAAGATTCATATTAAGCTCTCTAAGGAGGTGGCAATGGAGCCCATCTTAAAAGTAAATAACGTGAAGCTGACAGTTGACGGAAAGGCGATCCTAAGGGGGGTGAACTTAGAGGTTGATAGAGGTGAAATCCACGCCATTTTAGGGCCAAACGGTGCAGGTAAGTCAACCCTTGCAAAGCTCATTATGGGAATTGAAGACCTTAAATCCCCGACCGAAGGGGAGATTATCTTTGACGGCAAGGTAATTAATGGCCTTGAAGTTTATGAAAGGGCAAGGCTCGGAATAACCCTCGCTTGGCAGGAACCTGCAAGGTTTGAAGGTGTAACCGTTGAGGAGTACCTTAGGCTCTCGGCCCGCAACAATCCCGACGTTGATATTAGGAAATGTCTGGAGGAGGTCGGTTTAGTCCCTGAGGTTTACCTTAAGAGGTTTGTTGACGATTCACTCTCAGGCGGAGAGAGGAAGAGAGTAGAGCTTGCCAGCATTTTGGCCTTTAGGCCGAAGTTTGTGGTTCTTGATGAGATAGACTCGGGGATTGACTTTACCTCAATAGAGGACATCCAGAAGATACTTGAAACGATGAGGGAAGAGGGAATAACGGTTTTGATGATTACCCACAACGAGAAACTCCTTGACGTTGCTGATAGGGCGTCCCTCCTTTGTGGCGGGAAAGTCCTTGAAACGTCAGACCCTCAGAGCATCAAGAGGAAGTTTGAGGAGTGCAAAGTTTGCGACATCTTAGACTTTGAACGTAAGGAGGGAAGAGATGGTAAAGACGGATAACCTTTTAAATAGCATCCTCTCTTTGGGGTTGCCGAAAGACATTCTCAAGAACCCGTCCATAGTTATTGAAGGGCACAACGTTATCAGGGAAGTTCCTTACCCGGGAATCTCTATTGAGAAGAGAACCCACGAGGACAGGATAGAGGTCAGGATAAACGTTCTACCGGGAGTTGTAGTTGAAAAGCCGGTTCATATGTGCCTGTCAAAGCTTGGTTCTGGAGACCAGCTTATTGATATCACCGTGGACGTTGGAGAGGGCGCTAAGGTAAAGATGATTTCCCACTGTGCCTTTAAGGGTAAGAACCTTAAGCACATAAGCAGGACAAAATTTAGGGTAAGGAAAGGTGCATCCCTTGAAGTGTCAGAGATTCACTACCACGAGAAGGACACCGATATCGTGATAGATGCTAAATCTGAAGGGGTAGTTGAGGAGAGGGCATCTTACAAGAGCCTCTTTAAGATAGACTCAAACAACGCAGGTAAAGTGAGGGTTGAGTACGTTGTTGATATTCTTGACCACGCTGTTGCCGATGTTGAGACGAAGATAGCAGGAAGGGACGGTGATGAGATATACGTTAAGGATATTATGTACTTAAAAGGGAAGTATTCAAGGGCTATAGCGAAGAGTAGGTTGATGGCGCTGGGTGATACTAAGGCCGAGTTCTACGGGGAAACTTACGGCCTCGGCGATTACTCAAGGGGACATATAGATTGCTCTGAGATAGTAAGGAGTGAGAACGTTACAGTTAAAGCTATTCCCATAGTTGTCGTCAACAATGAGACGGCTAAGGTGACCCACGAGGCAGCCGTCGGTAGCATAGATAAGAAACAGCTTGAAACCCTCATGGCGAGGGGTCTTGACGAAGATGAAGCTGTAGACGTAATTGTTAAAGGAATGCTTAGGTAAATACCACTTGATATAGGAGGAGGAGATGAAGGTATTCGGTCCAGAGCCAGAAGGAAAGAGAAAGCACACTCCCGTAGTAGAAGCTCCCGAAAAGGTGAAGAAGGGGGAATGGTTTGAGGTTAGGGTCGTAGTCGGAAAGGACATTCCCCACCCGAACACTAAGGAGCACTGGATTCAGAGCATATCCCTGTGGGCAGGAGACTTCCTCGTAGGAAGGGCAGACCTTGAACCTGAGAGGGCTGCCTCTGAGGTTGTCTTTAAAGTGAAGCTTGAAGAGACTACTAAGCTCTCAGCCCACGCTTACTGTAACCTTCACGGCCTCTGGCACAGTGAAGAGGTTACCGTAGAAGTTGAGGAGTAACAATTAAGGGGGAGTCCCCTCCCCCTTTTATTCCTTATCTTCCTCAGGTTTCTTCTCTGGTCTTAACTGAGGGAAGAGGAGAACTTCCCTTATTGAATCTTTATTGGTAAAGAGCATTACAAGCCTGTCTATTCCGATACCTTCACCGGCCGTTGGAGGCATCCCGTATTCAAGGGCGGTAACGAAGTCTTCATCGTATTCCATAGCCTCTTCGTCACCCTTTGCCCTTTCTTCAAGTTGCTGCCTGAACCTCTTTTCCTGCTCCTCTGGGTTGTTGAGCTCTGTGTAGGCGTTTGCTATTTCTCTTCCAAAGATTATGAGTTCAAACCTTTCTACGAGCTCAGGGTTGTCCCTCTTCTCTTTTGCAAGTGGAGAGATGGCCTTGGGGAAGTCAATTACAAAGGTTGGCTGAATGAGTTCCGGTTCAACTAAAGCTTCAAAGAGCTCCTGAACCCTCTTAAAGTGGGAGAGCTCCTCTGCCTTCTCTATGCCTACCTCCTTCGCCTTGGCTAAG
Source organism: Desulfurobacterium sp. (assembly GCA_003978805.1). GTDB lineage: Bacteria > Aquificota > Aquificia > Desulfurobacteriales > Desulfurobacteriaceae > Phorcysia. Next base: position 196 of record QNYI01000108.1, on the reverse strand, counting down.
ACTTTTTCCTCGTCGTGAAGGAGTTCCTCCTCTGAAAGGCCTGTCTTCTTTGAGAGCTCTCCAAGGTAAGAGATTCTCCGGAAGGGTCTCTTAAAGGAGAGTTTGACGCCTTGGTACTCAATCTCCCTTACGCCTTTGCCGAATATTTCGTCAAGGAGCTCCTCAAAGAGCTCTTCCGTCATCTCCATAAGGTCGT
>QNYI01000105.1 GCA_003978805.1 Desulfurobacterium sp. | reverse complement strand
CGAGGAATCCTGAAACTTTCCTGCTGAAGAGCCACAAGGTTACTGTAAATGCGAAGATGGCCAAAACTGCAAAACTCCGTTTGCCGAGGCTAAAGTGGACTTCTTCAACTGTAACCTTCCTTCTTAAATCGGGTTTAAAGTAGAGGTACAGGATGAGGAAGAGGAGAGGAAGAAGCACTGTAACTGTCGGCAGTCCGAACTCCATCCAGTCCAAGAAACTCAGTCCGAGGTTTGCCGCCGTTATTCCGTTTGGAGGACTTCCTACGAGAGTTCCTATACCTCCGACGCTGGCAGAGTAAGCTATCCCAAGGAGGAGGAAGCTCCTCAGTCTTCTGTCTGCCGAGGTAGCTCCGGCGATTCCGAGGGCTAAGGGAAGCATCATTGCCGTTGTGGAGGTGTTACTTATCCACATTGAGACGAAGGCTGTTGCCACAAAGAGTAAGATGGAAGTCCAAAAGAGAGAACCCTTTGAAAGGGAAACGATTTTGAAGGCTAAAACTCTATCAAGGTTGTACTTTGTTAGGGCACTTGCCAGAGCAAAACCTCCAAAGAATAGGAAGATTATCGGGTGGGCAAAGGAGGAGAAGGCCGATTTAACGTCAAGGATTCCGAGGAGGACGGCAAGAACAGGTATTGAGAGGGAAGTTACTGCAAGGGGAAGAGCTTCACTAATCCAAAGGATAGCTGCAAAAAATAGAATGGCCAGTCCTTTTCTTACTTCAACTTCTACGGGAAAGAAGAAGAGAGTCAGCATGAAGACGAAGAAAGCAAGGGAAATGCCAGCCTCTCTTTTCATTTCCAACCAATCCTCCGTTTAACTAATGGAAGAATTCACTGTGACTACTCTCATCAGGTTTGTTGTTCCGGGAATGCCGGAGGGAGCTCCGGCAAGGACAATTATCCTGTCTCCCCTCTTTACGAAACCTTTCATCTTGGCGACCCTGATTGATTCCTCAATTATCCTGTCGGTTGAGTCGGCGGGAGTTGTCAGTAGGGGAACAACTCCCCAGATGAGATTTAGCCTCCTGAAGACGCCTTCGTCATGGGTAACTGCGTATATCGGGACGGGAGGCCTATACTTTGCAACGGCTATAGCCGTAGCTCCCGTTCTTGTAAAGGGAACTATGGCTTTTACCTTTATCTCCCTTGAAAGGTTGCACGCAGACTTTGCAAGGGAGTCCTGCAGTGTTTCCGAAGGGAAGTCTTGGTAGCGCTTGTAGGGGTAGATTTTTTCAGCTTCAGTTGCAATCTTTGCCATCGTCTTCACTACCCTTACGGGGTACTTCCCGACTGCCGTTTCCTCTGAGAGCATCAGGGCGTCCGTTCCGTCAAGGACGGCGTTTGCAATGTCTGTGACCTCTGCCCTCGTGGGGACGGGTAGGTCAACCATTGACCTTAACATCTGGGTAGCCGTTATAACGGGCTTTCCGGCCTCGTTTGCCTTTCTGATTATCTGCTTCTGAATGACCGGAACTCTCTCTAAGGGGAGCTCCACACCGAGGTCTCCCCGGGCGACCATTATCCCGTCTGCAACAGAGATGATTGAGTCTATGTTCTTTACGGCCTCCGGCTTTTCTACTTTCGCTATGACCGGAATCTCTCTCCCTAAGGATTTAAGGAGCTCCTTTAGCTCTAAAACGTCCTCAGCTTTCCTAACAAAAGAGAGGGCAATTATGTCAACGCCGTTTTTCACTCCAAAGAGGACGTCTTTCCTATCCTTTTCCGTAAGTGCAGGGACGGATAGTTTTGAGTGGGGAAGGTTTACTCCTTTGTGGGAAGTAAGAGGGCCTCCGACGATTACCTCGCAGATGATATCTTTACCCTTAACCTCCCTGATCTTCAACCTGAAAGTTCCGTCGGCAAGGAGTATCGTCTCTCCCTTCCTGACCTCTTTATGGAGGTTGGGGTAGTTAACGGTTATCTTTCCTTTTTCTGGATTCCCAGTTGTAAGTGTAATAAGGTCTCCCCTGTGAAGGTATAGAGGCTCTTTCTCTATCTTCCCTATCCGTATCTTGGGACCGCAAAGGTCCATCAGTATGGGTAGTGGACGTCCGACTTCCCTTTCTACCTTCCTGATAAGGGCTATTCTCTCTTTGTGTTCTTTGTGGGTTCCGTGGGACATGTTGAGCCTTACAACGTCAAGGCCGGCTTCAACCATTTTCTTTAGAACCTTTTCGTTTGATGAAGCAGGGCCAAGGGTTGCTACTATTTTCGTTCTCTTTTTCATTCTTTCTCCGAACAGGGTTTACAATTAATTGTAACTCTTTTCACGAGGGCGAGAACGAGAAATGCCGAAGAAAAGGCTCTTTGTAGGAACTCTAACTTCCGTTGTTGGCCTTGAGGAGGTAAGGGAGTTTATAGATTCCCTCGGGATTGTGGGAAAGTGGGTAGAAAAAGAGAACCTTCACTTTACCTACCGTTTCTTGGGAGACGTTGAAGAGGAAAAAATTAAGGGCATTGCAGGTATGCTAAGGGGAAGGTTAAAGGGGGTGAGAGCTCCCACCGTTGAGTATAGGGGACTCGGCGTTTTCCCCTCCTTGCGCTCCCCGAGGGTTCTCTGGGTAGGAGTGGAATCGGAAACTATCTACGAGGTAAAGAGAAGGGTTGATATGGCTCTTCTACCCTTTGGCTTTCCTCCGGAGGAAGGTTTTACTCCCCACCTTACTCTACTGAGAATAAAAAAAATGAGACACCAAACGCGTTTTAAGAACTACATCTTTAAAATGAGGGAGCACCTATTTGAAAGGAAGGTAGAGGCAAAGGTTTGTCTTATTGAGAGTAAGCTAACCCCTCGGGGCCCTGTATACTCGGTTCTGGAGGAGATACTCCTTGATTGAACTTTTAATCCCGCCAGCTTTCGGAGCTCTAATCGGCTACTTCACGAACTACGTCGCAATAAAGATGCTCTTTAGACCCCTTAAGCCCTACTACATCTTTGGATGGAAAGTTCCCTTTACACCGGGACTCATTCCGTCAAAGAGGGAAAAGCTTGCAGAGGCCATAGCAAAGGTGGTTAGAGAGAACCTCTTAACAGAGGAAGTTATAAGGAAACGTCTAAATGAAGAGGAAATAAAGCGGAGTTTAAAGTCCTTGGCCGGTAGGTTTATTGATGAACTCCTTCTAAATGGAGATGTCTACGTCGGGGAGTTCTTAGAGAGGATAGGTGACGAGGAGCTGGGTAACCTCGTAGACTTTGAACTTGTTGAGGAGAAGGTTGAACGGGCAGTTGAAGGGATTTTAAACCGTATTAACGGAAAGAGCCTTGAGGAACTCCTTCCCTCTTCTTTAAAGAAGAGGTTCTGGAGCTTTATTGATGAAAAGACCGAGGAGATTGCTTCACAGCTCCTCAACCTCTCCCAGAGCCCTGAGTTTAAAAGCCTTGTGTACCACAGTATCAGGAGGGGGGTGGAGAGGTTTAAGGCCTTAGTACCGGTAATCAGCGATAGGATGGTTGACAACATTTCTGAAAAGATTTCTCTACAGGTGCTAAGGATAGTAGAGGAAGTGGCGGGGAGTGAGGAGCTCAGGTTTAAAGTCTCTAAGTTTGTCTGGGCAGAACTTCAAAGGCTCCTTTCAAGGCCTTTAGACCTTTCTGGGGAAGAACTCAAAGTTACTGTTAGAGAAGCAGTTGAATCGCTACTTTATAGCTTAAAAGGAAAACGGTTTTCGGAGGTTGTAAACGAAGCTTTTATTACTGAACTGTTCTCTGTCGGGAAGGAGCTCTTAGAGAGGAGAAAGGACTACCTTTCTGAGATTGTGGCTGAGAAGTTACTGAGAATAATAGAGTTGGAGCTCCCCGTAATTCTGGAGTCGGTAGACGTTGAATCCATTGTAAGGGAGAGGGTTAATTCACTTCCAATAGAGGAGGTTGAGGGGATAGTTCTTAAGCTGATAAGTGAGGAGCTCCGTTACATAACCTTCTTTGGCGGAGTTCTCGGGTTTTTTATAGGGCTTTCCCAGCTTTTTTTTCAATAAC
>QNYI01000046.1 GCA_003978805.1 Desulfurobacterium sp. | reverse complement strand
TCTTAAGGTTCTTCTGGGTAATTTCCCTACCGGTCGGGTGGGTATGCTCTCCTACGGTCTTGTCGGCTGCCAACCTGCCCTCAGCATGACAAGAGGAGCACATTCTTTCGTTTACGGTCTTACCTTTACCGAGCTTCCTTGACCACAGAACCTTATACTCAGGGTTATGGGGAGTATGGCAGGCCGAGCAAGCTCCTCCCTTAAGGAGCTCTTCCTTCTCTTTCTTAGAGAGCTTAACGTCTGGGTTATGGAGTATATCGTGGGGAGTTCCTTTAAGGCTCTTATCGGTATGGCAGTTTAGACAGAGTGCAGAGTTTTCCCTAACTGGTATCCTGAGGAGCTCCTCCTCGTGGGAATGGGGCTCGTGACAGGTAACACAGGAAATCTTCTTTCCGGGCAACTTATCAGATGGATTCTTCACACCGACGGGGTGCTCACTGTAAATGGACTTCTTGACCTTGTGTTTGGCCATTCCTTCAGGGTCGTGGCAGGCTAAACAGAAGCCGTCAACTGCAGGCTCCATCGGTGATATCTCACCGTAAACCACCCTTGAGAGGTAACCGCCTTTAGCGTTGTGAACGTTATGGCAAGCAGCACAGTCTCCCTTTTTCCACCTCTTTTCATCTATTTTTCCGTGGGCACCCTCTCTTACACCGAGCTGATCCTTGTGACAGGTTGCACAGAGGGCAAGCCTCTCTTTCCTTAAAAACTTACCGTCCTTGCGGTCGTTAAAGGCGTGGTGGGGGTTGTGACAGGTAGTACAGCTGAGCTTTCCATCTGTTAAAGGAAGTTTAACCTTCCCCTCTACCCTCTTACCCGTCGGGTGGGTTAACGTTCCTACCGTCTTAATCTCCTTACCGTGGATTACGTTACCGGTGTAGTGGCAGGAAAGACAGAGAATATCGTTCTTCCCTTTAGCATCTATGATTGATGCGTAGTCAAAGGCTTCTTCCGGAATATCCCTACTCCAGAGTTTGGGCCCTTTAGCCTTGTGGGGAGTGTGACAGCTCTTACAGGACTTGTTATCTATGTTGTGGTCTGTAAAGTTAACCTTCCCTTCTTCAACGTGACAGAGGGAACAGAGCTCCCTCTCCTTGGCCACAAGGAGGTGCTTGTTCTCCTCTTTATGAACCCTGTGGCAGGTCATACACTCAACGGACTCCGTTACAGCCTTCTTCTCCTCAAACAGATCCCGCTTAGCACCTTTCGGGAAGTCCTTGTGAATCGGGTGGTTCCTGTAGTCTGGGTGTTCTTTTGAGTTAAGGTTGTCCGTATGGCAGACGATACAGAGCTCCGACTTCTTAATAGGCTCTAACAGTGCCTTCTTAGCCCTTCCCCTGTGGGGGGAGTGGCACGATTCACACTGAACTTCATTGTTCTCTGTAACTCTACCGCCAAGGGCTCTAACCTTCTTTAAAACCTCTTCTGTAAGCTTATTTTCCGTATCCTCTAAGATGGGGTGGTTTATACCGTGCTTGGAGTTCTCCTTATGGCACTCTATACAGAGAGCGGAGTTTACGTTGGGCTTCCTCATAAAGGTATAGTCCAGCTTCTTCTCACTACCGGTCTTTGTGTGGGGCGTATGGCAAGTTCCACAGTAGAGCTTACCGTCCTTAGAAGGGAAACCTTTGGGAAGCTTAAAGCCTTCCGGTATCTCTTTATCTACCGGGTGGGAGAAGTGGGAAAAGCCGAGGAAGGTCTCTCTATCGTCAGCAAGAGAACCGTCGTGACAGGAAAGACACATTAACCTATCTGCCGCCTCGTAGGACTTGGTGGTAAGAAGCTTGGGGGAGTTAACCTTTGCCTCAAGTAACCAGTTCTCGTGACAAACGAGACACTCCTTCTTCATACTCTTTTTAAGCTCAGCTTTGGAGGAGGCCGGCAGAACGAGAACGGTTAACAGAACTGCCAAAGCTTTTCTCATTACCTAACCCCTTGAATCCTGAATGTAGAAACCTTTTTCTTTAAGGGCTCAAGGACGAATACTTCACCCTCACCGCAGGCAAGGGCAGTCGGGTAGTAAAGTCCTTCGGCAACAACATCCAAGAAACCGCCCTGAAGGTTAAAGGCCTGAACAGAACCGGTAATTGCATCGGAAACGAGGAGAACTCCGTTACAGTAGGTTACTCCCTTTGGTCTAAAGAGCTCTCCCTCTTCTATCCCGAAACGTCCAAAAGCATCTACAAACTCACCGTCAAGGCTAAACTCTTGAACCCGCGCGTTAATAGAGTCAACAACAAAGAGGAGATCCTTTGACCTATCCATAAGGAAGATTCCGACAAAGCTACCGGGAGAAGAGCCTTTACCGCCTAACCTCTTGATGAGCTCACCGTCTAAGGTGTAGACGTCTACCGTATTTGTCTTCCCGTTGCTTACAAAGAGCTTATCCCCTACCTTAACAACGTCAATAGGCCTTCCTTCTACTTCAAGCTCCTTTTCAATGTGACCGAACTCGTCCATTACGTAAATTTTTCCCTCTTGGCTCGTAACGTAGAGTATTCCCCTTTCTACGTAAATCCCGAAGGGAGACTTAACCTTTAAGTCTGCAATATGCTCTCCGTAGAGGTCGTAAACTGCAATGCGGTTATTTAGGCCGTCAACGACAAAGAGCTTTCCTCCGCTTACTGCTATGTCGGACGGGAACTTCCAGTTCCCCTTTATCTCCTGTCCGAAAGCCCAAGTGACGGAAAAGAGGGAGAGAACCAGAGCTAAAAGGAACCTCATCCTCGTTCACCTCTACCAGATGAATTTAGGGAAGTGGATCGTCTCGTACTTCTTAAGTCCTTCAAGGACTTCGTTGTGTTCAAGGTCTTTTACCCTCTCTTCGCTAAAGCCGAGAGCTCTAAAGTCAAGCCTACCGCCTACCTTGTGGCAGTCCTCACACTTTAAGGGCTCAGTTAGAGCGTTGTGCATCTTTGCCACGGCACTGGGGTCGTTAAGGAGATTCTCGTTCCCTTTAAGGGGAATTTCTACAGGCGTTTTGCCCTGAACGGGCATGATTTTAGCTTTACTCTCCCCTCCTGAGAGGAGAACCTTATTCCCTAAGCGGACATACCTTAGGCCGTAAAAGTCTCCTTTACTCTCAAGGACTACCTTGCCGTCCTTAATTTCTCCCCAGCTGTAGGTTAAACCATCTTTTACAAAGTGGCAGGTATTACAGCTTAAGAAAGTTCCGTGGGCGTTATAAAAAGGTGCAAACTTCTTATCCTTCTTGTGGGCAGCGAAGGTGTGGCAGGCAGAGCAGACATCGTCCATAGAGTACTCGTAACTGTTTGGTAAGTGGAAAGGTTTAGGGTAACCCTCCTCTTTTGGGAGCTCCGGCCTTTCAAACTCCTTTAACTTCTGTTCCCACTTTGCAGAATCGGCTGCCGGAGCGGTAAGGAGCGGGTTATCGGCCATTGCAACACTACCGGTTGATATCAGAAAGGCTACGAGAAGCAGTTTTCTCATTACGCAGTCCTCCCTTCAACTTCCTTTTCAAGGAGATGGTGAGCGTACTCGTGCATCCTCTTTATCATCTCTTCTTCAGGTAGCTTCTCTACCTCAAGGACAAACTCGTAACGCTCCTTTAAGAACGGGTACTTTTCAAGGAGATGGGGTTCGTTTTCAGCAACCGCTTTAATAATCCTCCTGTAGCTCCTCGGCCTCTCCTCTATCCACTCAACTTCAGAGGCAGTTCCAGAGAGCCATATCCAGTCCATAGGGAACTTGTTGGGGCCGTAGTGGACTATGTACATGTGAACCAATGCAATCCAACCAAGGGCTAAGACTGCTTCATCTGAGTGCATGAGGTAGGCAATCTGAATAGTCTCTGGCGGAAGTCCCAGGTAGCCGGTGAAGACCTCAGGAAGCCACAACATCCAGCCTGTAATACCGATGGCAAGCATACCCCATCCGACCGCCCAGAAATCAAACTTATCAACCCAGATGTACTCGTCCCAGTCCGGCGGAACTTTCCTGATTCCGAGGAGATATTTAATGTAG
>QNYI01000014.1 GCA_003978805.1 Desulfurobacterium sp. | reverse complement strand
GAGCATCCACTCCTGCGAAATTTCCTGTTTACCCTTCCACCAGTACATACTCTCTATCGGGCCAACAATCTGGACGCAGGCCACAAGAAGGTGGTCAAGTAACGTCTTCCCTATTCTCTCGGCATCCTCCCTTTTCGGCAGGGTCGTTACAACCTGAACAAAGCTCTCCATTTAAACCCCCAGTTTTTTTAATTAAGATACCAGAATTAACGGAATTGGGAAATCCTTTTCCAGAGGACTAAAAAGAGGAGAGCTCTTAAGGTATTCTCTAAAAACATCGCTCCCCAAGGAACGTAAGGCGTCCTGTAAATGTTCAGAAGAGCCAAGGAGGGTATCACCCTCACTGCCCAAAAGCTTAAGGTGTTTACAAGCAAAGGAAGGTGCGTTTTCCCGAGCCCTTTAAGAGCTCCCGATAAGACAAAGTGGACGGCCATAAAGGGCTGAGAGAAGGCTACTATCCACAGGTAACGAACCGCCCAGTGGACAACCTCTCCGTCTTTTGTAAAAATTTGCACAAACTCCTTAGAAAACAGTCCCATAAAAATGCCTAAAAGGCTCATTATCCAAGAGGCCAAAAGTAGTGTAGACTTCAAGGCTTCTTCCACTCCTTTCCTATTTCCCGCTCCAAAGTTCTGACCGACTACAGTCGTTGCAACGAAAGAGAACGCAAATCCGACGGCAACCGAAAATGATTCTACCCTTAAACCTACGTGATAGGCAGCCAAAGCAGAAGTTCCACAGGTTGCAACAAGCCCAACAAAAAAGTTGTAGGAAAGGGTCATTAAAATTTCCTCAACACCCGAGGGAAAGCCCAGCTTTAAGAGGTTAAGGAGCTCCCCAAACCTAAACATCGGGTCTTTCAGGGGGTTAATTCCTTCCTCTCTTAAGAGGTAAGGAAGGTAGAAAACCGCCGCAAGGCTTTCAGAGATCGCCACAGCCCAGCCAGCCCCTTTCACCCCGAGAACGGGAAACCCAAGGAAGCCGTATATGAGGAGGAGGGAGAGAACAACGTTAAGAGCCGTTACAAATAAAGTAGCAAGGAAGACAACCTGAGTTTTGCCAAGACCGGTAAAGCCTGCGTTCATAACGTTTGTTACGAAAACGAGAGGAAGGAGAAGAATTATCGGCTTTAGGTACCCTAAGGAAACTTCCACAACCTCCCTCGGAGTTGAAAAGGAAGCAAGGAAGAAACGGAAAAATTCATCAGCCCAGAGAACCATCGGAAGAGAAATAAGAACCGACAGAGTGAAACCCAAAAGGAGGAAACGGCCTGCCCTCTCCTTCCTCCCTACGCTTTGAGCAACAAGAACGTTTACTCCGGTATACACAACTTCTACAACTGCGTATATGAACCACAACAGGGTTGACGCAAAACCTACCCCTGCAATAACTTCTTTACCCAGCGGAGACACCAAGAGAAGCGATACTATACTCTGGAAAGTGTAGAGCAGGTTTGAAAGAACGATAGGAACCGCAAGCCTCAGGGTGGACATAGGAACCCCATGGAGAAGGTAAGAGTTGAAAGGTGGAAATATATGGAGGATTTTAACGCCTTTTTCCCGATGCTAAAGGGAATGCTTGAGGCCATCTACGGCTCTGCTGAAAGGGGACTAAAGATTTACTCTGAACGCTACGATGCAGTAAACTACTACAAAAACTACAGGGCAAGACCCCACTCCTACCTCCTCGTCGCAAAGAACGAAAGAGGAGAACCCATAGGTTTCCTCTACGCAAGGAGGAAGAAGAACCACACTTACCTCTACGACATCTTCGTTAAGCCGGAGTACCGGAAGAAAGGTGTTGCAAGGAAGCTTATTGGCACTTTAGAGAAGATGGCAGGAGGACCTATCAGAGCAGATACCCATGCTGGAGCTCTAAAGGCATTCCAAAAACTGAACTTTAAAGTACTAAAAGAATACCTTGAGGACGGAATAAAGTGGTACCTGATAGAAAAAGACCCTAACAAGGAGCAAATATGAAGTTCGTCGGCGCACACGTTAGCACGGCAGGAGGAGTCTTTAACGCCCCTCTGAACGCCGAAAAAATAGGTGCAAAGGCCTTCGCCCTCTTTACAAAAAATCAGAGGCAGTGGAAGGCAAAACCTTTAACAGATGAGGCGATAAAGAAGTTTAAAGATAACCTCAAGAAGGTGAAAATCTCACCTAAGCACGTTCTACCCCACGACAGCTACCTGATAAACCTCGGACACCCGGAGGAGGAAAAGAGGAGGAGGTCAATAGAAGCCTTCATTGACGAGGTTGAAAGGTGTTACCTCCTCGGCCTCAAGTACTTAAACTTCCACCCCGGCAGTCACCTTAAGAAGGTCTCCGAAAAGGAATGCTTACGCATAATAGCCGACTCCATAAACGAGATTCACGGTAGAACAAAAGAGGTCATTCTGGTTCTTGAAAATACGGCAGGTCAGGGCTCAAACGTAGGGTATAGGTTTGAACACTTAGCTGAGATTATTGATATGGTGGAAGATAAGTCAAGAATCGGCGTCTGTCTTGACACCTGCCATATGTTTGCCGCAGGCTACGACATAAGGACGGAATCTGCTTACTTAAAGACTATGGAGGAGTTTGACAGTATCATCGGATTTAAGTACTTAAGAGGAATGCACCTAAACGATGCGAAATCTTCCTTTGGCAGTAGGGTTGATAGACACCAGTCCATCGGTAAAGGGAACATAGGACTTGAAGCCTTTAGACTGATAATGAACGACCCAAGGCTTGACGATATTCCCTTAATCCTTGAAACCCCTGACCCTTCAATCTGGGCAGACGAGATAAAGCTCCTCTATTCACTCGTAGAAAAGTAATCCCCTCCCACAGAAGCGGGAGGGGTTAATTAACTACTTAAAGGAAACTTCAAGGCCTGCGAAGAGAGCTCTCCCCATCGTATTGTAACCGTAGGCAAGCTCGTAGTCCTTGTCCGTCAGGTTAATACCCTTAAGGTAGAGGTCAACCCTTTCGTTAAGCCGGTAGGAGGCATAGCAGTTAAAGGTCGTAAATGAACGGAGAGTAACCTTCCTCGGGTTCCTGAAATCCGACCAGTCGGTATCTTTTCTACTTCCGTAGTGGTGAGCCCAGAAGGATAGGGAGAGTTTTTCAAGGTTTAAGTTAAGACCTAAGTTGAAAGTCTCTTTAGGCCTCCTTTCAAGCTCCTCCCACCTACCGGTTGTAGAGTCGTAAGAAACAGCCCGCAAGTGGGTGTAATTTCCAAATAAGCTCAACTCATCGGTCACTTTAAAGGTTAAACCTAACTCTGTACCCTCAGTTATTGCCTTATCCTCGTTCCTGTAAGTAGTAACGTTCCTTGAAGCATCGTAGTAGGTATCAACGATGTTCCAGAGGTGATTTTTAAAGTACCTTGCTTCAACCCTACACCTTGAACCTAAAAGATTCTGGGAAAGACCTAAGCTCCACCCTTCAGATTCTTCAGGTTCCAAGTGGGGATTACCCACTGTCGTTCCCCAAGAGCTCTTATAGTAGCCGTAGAGCTGACTAAGAGTCGGCGCTTTAAATCCTGTACCGTACTGTGCTTTTAAAGTAGTCCCCGTTCTCTCTACCTTATAGGCAACAGAAACTTTATAAGTTCCGTGGGAACCGAACTCCTTGTGGTCATCAACCCTGAGAGCTCCCGTTAAGAAGAGCTCCCCTACCTCTGTATGAGCCTCTAAGAAGGCAGACCTAATAAAAACCCTCTTATTGTCAACACTGTAGCTGAAAGCCGAAGAGTCCGCTACCTGATGTCTATAAGAGAGCCCGAGCTTTAAGAAAGTGGTCTCACTCAAATACCACGTTGGAGACAGAGAAAGGTACGGATGGGGATTCACAAGCACTGCCACTCGACATGGCGGAACAACAGTTCGCCGAGCAGATATTTGAAAAAGACAATATACATGTTGTAAACATCAATCATGGGGTCAGAAAAGAAAGTATAAAAGATAAAGAGTTAATTGAAAAATATTGTAAAAAAAATAA
>QNYI01000094.1 GCA_003978805.1 Desulfurobacterium sp. | reverse complement strand
GCACCACAAGGTTAAGATTACAGATGACGCCGTTGAAGCTGCCGTTAAGCTCTCTAAGAAGTACATTCAGGGTAGGTATCTCCCGGATAAGGCCATTGACGTCCTTGATGAGGCCTGCGCGAGGAAGAAGATAGAAGTTACCTACACTTCTCCTGAGCTTACGGAGTTAAAGGAAAGACTCCACTCTTTAAGGGCTGAGCTTGACGATGCAGTTAAGAAGGAGGAGTTTGATAAGGCTGCGAAGCTCAAGAAAGAAATTAAAGATATAGAGGCCAAGATTAAGGAGCTTGAGGAAAAGAGAGAGAAATCCAAGGAAGAGGGAGAGCTCCCTGTCGTCACTGCTGAAGACGTCGCAGAAGTTATCTCTGAAATGACGGGTATCCCCGCTTCTAAGCTTCAGGAGGAGGAGATTCAGAAGCTCCTCAAGATGGAGGAGGAGCTCCACAAGCGCGTCATCGGCCAAGAAAGGGCTATCAAAGCTATCTCTGAGGCCATTAGACGCGCAAGGGCAGGGCTTCAGCCACCTAACAGGCCTCTCGGTAGTTTCCTCTTCTTAGGTCCTACGGGAGTAGGTAAGACTGAGCTTGCCAAGACCTTGGCTGAATACCTCTTTGGCGATGAGAGTGCTATCATCAGGTTTGACATGTCTGAGTATATGGAAAGACACGCAGTTTCTAAGCTGATAGGAGCTCCTCCCGGATACGTAGGTTATGAAGAGGGTGGCCAGCTTACAGAGGCCGTTAGGCGTAAGCCTTACAGCGTAATCCTCCTTGACGAGATTGAGAAAGCCCATCCGGACGTCTTTAACATCCTCCTCCAGATCCTTGACGACGGTAGGCTTACAGATGCCAAGGGTAGAACCGTTGACTTTAGCAACACCGTAATAATCATGACCTCTAACGTCGGTTCTGAGAAGATTATGAACCTCACTAAGGAGGAGTTTGAGAAAAACTACGAGAAGATAAAAGAAAACCTTATGAAGGAGCTCAAGCTCCGCTTCAGGCCGGAGTTCCTAAACAGGATTGACGAGATTATCATCTTCCATCCTCTCAGTGAGGAGGAGATTAAGAAGATTGTTGACCTCCTCATTGACAAGCTCAACAAGAGGCTTGAGGACAGGGGTATTAAAGTCGTCTTGAGCGAGGAGGCCAAGTCTGAGCTTGCCAAGAGGGGCTACGTTCCGGAGTTTGGAGCAAGACCTTTAAGGAGAACGATTCAGAGGGAGATTGAGACACCGCTGTCTGTCAAGATACTTGAAGGTAGCGTGAAGGAAGGTGATACGGTTAAAGTGGACTACGATAAGGAAAAGGGAGAGTTCACCTTTACCGTTGAACAGTCGGAGCTCCCTCCAAAAGAAGCAGAGATAAAGACCGCCGATAGTGAGAGCTCTACTGAAGAAACGGAAGAGAAAGAGAAGTAATCCCTTAAGGGGTGCCGAAAGGCGCCCCTTTTTATATGTTAACCTTTACATTCCTTGGTTCAGGTTCGGGTTTCCCTATGAACCAACCTTGACCGAGGGAGACCCCAATCTCCTTCATTATCCTGTAAGTTTCCTCGTCCTCTATGAACTCTGCTAAGGTTCTGATTCTAAACGCCTTCCCTACGTTGACTATAGACTTAACGATGGTTAAGTCTTTTATATCGTTTTTTGCGTTCTTTATGAAAGCTCCGTCAATCTTTATTACGTCTGCCGGGAATTTCTTAAGGTACATAAAGTTTGAGTAACCGGCTCCGAAGTCGTCTATGGCAATTCCGGCCTTAAGCTCTTTAAACATCGTGAAGATACTTATGGCAGAACCTTCGTGCATAAGTTTCTGGGATTCGGTTATCTCAAAGATAACGTTTGATAGGTCAAGGGAGTAAGTTTTTGCTATCTGGAAGATGTTGTTCAGTTCCCTGAAGAAGTACTTCATTGAAAGGTTAAAAAATAGCTTATAGTTTCCAAAGTGCTTTATTGCGTGGAGGAAGAGAATTTTGTCTATCTCCGGCGTGAGTGCCAGAGCGTCCGCGACGGCAAAAACGTAATCTCCCCGTAGAATTTCGTCCCTGTACTTAATTCTTGAAAGAACCTCATAGCCGAATATCTCTCCCGTCCTTAAAGAAACGATAGGCTGGAAGTAGGGATGTATGCTCTTGTTCCTTATCGCTTCTATGAGCTTTTTCCTTACCTCACGGAACCTTTCAGTATCCTGAAGGCTGAAAGATTCAAAGAAGAGAATGGCGTTCTTTCCAGAGGCTTTTACCGAGTAGAGGGCGTCTTCTGCCTGAGAGAATACTTCTAAACACTTTGCTGTTCCGCTGCTAACGCCGGCGCTGATGGTAGCCCTGATGAGCTCGTCCTTTAACCTAAACTCTACCAAGTGGATGTGTTTGTTGTAAACCTCCTCTATCCTTACAATCGGGACGTCGTCAAGAAGGATAACGGAAAACTGGTTGGCGCCGGTTCTCGCTATAAAGAAGCTTGAAAAGTACTTTTTAAACACTTTGCTGATGTAACTTCCTGTAGCTTTCAGTATTGCATCTCCGACCTTGTAGCCGTGGGAGAAGTTAATGAACCTAAAATCGTCTATGTCAAATATTGCAACTATTACCTGCCTATCTCCCAAAGAGTAGAGTTTCTGGAAGAACGACCTTCGTGAGGGTAGTCCAGTCGTTTCGTCTACCATAGGCGTAGATCCTTCCTTTCCTCCAGAATTTCCCTTACTTGGTTAACGTCTTTATCTCCCCTTCCCGACAGGTTAATAATCACGATTTTTTCACGAAGATTATCCCTATTTTTTATTACCCATGCAACTGCGTGGGAGCTCTCAAGGGCGGGAATGATCCCTTCTGTTCTGGAGAGAATCTGAAAAGCTTCAAGGGCCTCTTCATCAGTAACGGCATCGTACTCTGCCCTTCCTGTGTCCTTTAAGAATGAGTGTTCTGGCCCAACGCCGGGGTAGTCAAGGCCGGCAGAAACGGAGTGGGTCGGTGTAACTTGGCCGTCTTCAGTCTGGAGGAGGTATGACTTAGCGCCGTGGAAAACCCCTACGCTCCCTCTACACAGTGTTGCTGCGTGTTTGCCCGTTTCAAGGCCGTAGCCTGCAGCCTCAACGCCAATAAGCCTTACTTCCTCATCCTCAATAAAGGGGTAGAAGATTCCTATAGCGTTACTTCCCCCTCCTACGCAGGCAACGATTACGTCGGGTAGCCTCCCTTCAGCCTTTAGTATCTGTTCTTTTGCTTCCTTTCCGATAACGGACTGGAAGTCCCTGACTATCTGCGGGTAAGGGTGGGGACCTACAACAGAGCCTATTATGTAGTGAGTTGTCCTTACGTTCGTAACCCAGTCCCTTATGGCTTCGTTAACGGCATCCTTTAAGGTTCTGCTACCGCTTTTTACAACCTCCACTTTTGCACCGAGGAGCTCCATCCTGAAAACGTTTAGTGCCTGCCTGCGGACGTCCTCCTCTCCCATGTAGACGATACACTCAAGGCCTAAAAAGGCGCAGGCCGTTGCAGTTGCAACGCCGTGCTGGCCGGCTCCCGTCTCGGCGATGATTCTCTTTTTACCCATCTTTTTGGCAAGGAGAGCCTGACCGAGGGCGTTGTTTATCTTGTGAGCTCCTGTATGGTTGAGGTCTTCCCTCTTTAGGTAGACCTTAATGTCTCCTCCTAAGTACTTAGAGAACCTTTCAGCATACTGAAGTGGTGTCGGACGTCCGACGTATTCAGCAAGGAGTCTTCTGAACTCGGACTGAAACTCCGGGTCTTCTTTTATCTTCCTGTAGTTTTCTTCAAGCTCCGAAAGCGCAGCCATTAACGTCTCAGGAACGTACTTACCGCCGTAAATGCCGTACTTACCTTTTTCGTCTGGATAGGTATACAAACCTTGAACCTCCATTGATTTTCACAGGTTTTCTTATTTAATCAGACCGCTTGCGATGCCCCAGCGGTGGGCGTACATCCTTCCGTAAGGTCTTGCACTAATGGGAACTATCTTAGTAAAGGGTTCTGAAAGTATTTCATCTAGGGATATTTTGAAGGCCTCGCAGAATCC
>QNYI01000081.1 GCA_003978805.1 Desulfurobacterium sp. | reverse complement strand
ATAATATTGATAATAACAAAGAAATATAAAGCTAACAGGCCAGAGAAACCAGAGCATATTAAATTTTGGTCACCGATCTTAAAGGAGAGAAGGTTGGTGGCGCTATGGTTTCTACAAAACATCCTAACTTTATCATTAACTCTAACAACGCCTCGGCTGAAGATGTTAAAGCTCTTAGAGATTATCCTACTTGAGTGTGGGAGGAAGAAGCGACTAATCACTTATGGAAGTCTTGCTGTAGAACTTAATAGGAGGATCGGTAGGAGAGTTGTTCCAGAAAGGGGAAGGGGACTGGGAAGGAGAATTTCTAAGCTACTACATCCTTTGTGTGACAGGTACTACCGGGAGTTTAGAGTTCTGCCGGGATCGGTTGTAGTCCTCTCAAAAACAGGAATGCCGGCAGAGGGTTACTTCAAATATCTTGAAAGCAGGGATATTTTTAAAAAAGAAGGAAAAGATAGAAGAGCTTTCTGGGAACGTAAGGTATCTGAGTTCTTTGAATTCTGCCATAAGAGGTGGTGATGGGATTACTTCTCTTCCTGATAATTTTTTTAGTTTTCCTGGTTTTCACTATGCCCCGTCTTACGGGGGGAAAGAGAACTGTGGAAGTCAGGGGGCTTGACGGTTCTGTTTTAGGATTTTCGGAGGAAGGGGTTTCTTGGTTTAAGGAAGGGCGTTTTAGGTTCCTTAGGAGCTCCGAGATAAAGCGCTTCTCGGTTGAAAAGTTGGAGGAGGACGTTTACGAGCTGAAAATAGACGACGGAAGAGAGATAATAACCGTCCCTGTTAGCGGAAGGGAGCTCCAGAAGCTATTTACCCGTTCCGATACCGGTTACTCTCCGACTTTCCCTTGGCTCGGAACGGTTCTCGGAACGCTGACGGGCTTCCTGATTGCGGATATGGTGGCCGATAGCCTTCACGCTGCCGTTCACGGGAAAGAGGCTGAGGCAGAGGAGCAGGAGTCGGTAGAGGATAAAGTATCAAGGGACTTTGAAGACGACTTCACAGACTACGACTCCGATTTTGACTACGGGGACTTCTTTGACGGTGATATTTAGGGATAGAGAGCTCCTTTCTAAGCTATACAGCGTTAAGAAGCCTGCCTCTTACCTGCCGTTAGAGCTTAACTTAAGAGCTCCCCGCTTTTCGGAAAGGGAGGTAAGGATTGTCCTTACTTACCCAGACCTTTACGAGGTAGGGAGCTCCCACATTGGCGGGAAGATCCTCTACCACGTTGTCAACAACCTTACAGACTTTGCCCTTATACACAGGGCTTACCTCCCCCGTCCCGACATGCAGTCCTTTATGGAGAGGGAGGGAATTCCCCTTTATACGATTGAGGAGCAAAGGCCTGTAAAGGACTACGACCTCTGGGGACTCTCCTTTTCCTCTGAGCTTACCTACACCAACGCTTTAAGGGTTTTAGAGCTTGCAGGGCTAAGGATTAGGAGAGAGGAGAGGGAAGGTTTCCCTGTCGTCTTTGCCGGAGGTCCCTGCGTCTACAATCCCGTTCCCTTAGCGCCGTTTATAGACCTCTTTGTCATCGGTGACGGAGAGGAGGTGATTGTCCAGCTTGCGGAGCTCATGAGGAAGTTAAAGAGGGAGGGGGGAACGAAGGAGGACTTTCTCCGCGAGGCAAGGGAAATCGGCGGTGTGTGGGTTCCGTCATTTGGCAAGTACCCGGTAAAAAAGGCGGTCTTTACGGGGTTAGGGGTTAAGGACTACTACCCAACTTCTTTACCGGTTCCTGTGGTTGAAACGGCTCAGGACAGGATTGCCGTTGAGGCGGCAAGGGGATGTTTACGGGGTTGCCGTTTCTGTCAGGCCGGCTACGTATACCGTCCCTACAGGGAGAGGGACGAGAGGTTGGTGAGGAGGCTCGTAGAGGAGACTTTCAGGAATACCGGCTACGAGGAGGCTTCCCTCTCTGCCCTCTCGGTTTCAGACCATAGCCGTTTTAACGTTTTAGTTCCTGAGGTTATGGAGTTCTGTTACAGGGAGATGATCTCTCTTTCACTTCCGTCAATGAGGGTTAAGGGGTTTAATCCGGAGCTCGCCTCCCAAGTTATGCAGGTTAAAAAGACGGGCTTTACCCTCGCTCCGGAGGTGGGTTCTGATAGGCTCAGGAGGATAATAAACAAGGACCTCACGAACGAGGACCTCTTTAAGGCTGTTGAAGGTCTTTTTGAAAGGGGATGGAACAGGCTTAAGCTCTACTTTATGGTAGGCCTTCCCTTTGAGCTCTGGGAAGACGTGGATGCCCTTGTAAATATGCTCTGGACGGTTTATAGAATCGGCAGGAAGTATAGGGGTAGGAAGCACCTTGCTGCAGGTATTTCAATATTCGTTCCCAAACCCTTTACCCCCTTTCAGTGGGAGGCCTTTGCCGAAGAAGGGGAGGTAAAGGAGAAGGTTTCCTACATAAAGAGGAGAGCTCCGAAGGCCTTCACTTTAAGGTTTCATGATTACAGGCAGTCTCTCATAGAGGCTATCCTTACAAGAGGTGATGAGTCTGTGAGCAGGCTGATAGAGGTAGCCTACAGAGAGGGGTGTCAGCTTGACGGTTGGGAGGAGTACTTTAACTGGAAAGGGTGGCAGAAGGCCTTTGAGAAGAGCGGTATTGACCTTGAGAAGGTGTTAGGACGAAGGGAGTTAGATGAGGAACTCCCTTGGGACTTTATAAGGGGTGTTGTGACTAAAGAGTTTTTACTCAGGGAGCTTGAGAGGGCTAAAGGTGAGGAGTGGACTCCCGACTGTCGCATAGTCGGCTGTCACGCCTGCGGTTCGTGCACTCCTGAGCAGATAAGGGAGTTGAAAGAGCACCCGATACCCGAGAGGATAGAGTTTAAAGTTCCTCCGAGACCGAAGAGGGAGTTCCCGTTAAAGAGGAAGGTGGCTTTAATTTTTGAGAAGACCGGTTATGCCAAGTACCTGTCTCTCCTTGACCTCAGCAGGGCTTTCACGAGGACTTTTCGCAAGTTTGGCGTTCCGCTCAGGTACTCACAGGGGTTTAACCCTCACCCGAAGATGAACATCCTCCTCGGCCTTCCTGTAGGGGTTGAAGGTCTGGGGGAGGTCGTTGAGGTAGAGCTCTCTGAGGAGGAGTTTGACTTTGAGAAGTTCATAGAGGAATCTGAGGCCTTCTTGCCACAAGGTTTAAGGTTCAAGGAGTACCGTGAGCTCGGCTTAAAGGAGAGTTCCCTGTCTAAGGTAAGGGAGGTCGCTTACAGAATAAGGCCTTACGGGGAGTTTACCTTTTCGTTCTTAGAGGAGGAAGTCCTTAGGGATAGGAGAGGTAGGGAGGTTGTCCTTAAAGAGTGGCTAAAGGGGTGGGAGCTTGACGGTGACTCTTTAAGGGTAGTGTTAAACGTTAAAGGAGGTAATATTTTAAATATCCAAGATATACTATTCTGGATGGGTCTTGACCTTGGAACGGCAGAGGTTGTCAGAGAGGAGCTCCTTAAGAACGAACAAGCAGATACTAATAAACGTCCACACGAAAGAAGTTAGAATTGCCGTCCTTGAAGACGGGGAGCTGGTAGAGTTCTACGTTGAGAGAAAGGGGAACAGGGGGATAGTCGGTAACATCTACAAAGGTAGAGTTCAGAAGATAGTTCCTGCCGTTCAGGCGGCTTTTGTTGACATAGGGGTTACAAAGAAGGCTTTCCTCTACGTTAGGGATGCCGTTGCTTTTGAGTTTGAAGAGGACGATCCCTTTGAAGGAACAGGCGGTTTTGAGAACGAACTCCCTTCCATAGAGGAGGTTCTCTCTGAAGGACAGGAGGTAATCGTTCAGGTCTCAAAGGAGCCCATAGGGACTAAGGGGCCGAGGGTTACGACGAACGTGACCGTTCCCGGCCACTACTTGGTTCTCCTCCCTACGGTTAACAGGGTGGGAATTTCTCGGAGGATAACCGACGAGGGGGAGAGGGAGAGGTTAAGGGCGATTGCCTCGGAGATAAAGCCAAAAGAGTACGGAATTATCGTCAGGACGGCAGCTGAAGGAGCTGAGAAGGAGGAGCTCCAAAGGGACCTTGATTAC
>QNYI01000048.1 GCA_003978805.1 Desulfurobacterium sp. | reverse complement strand
TTCTCCCCGGGTATCCCTTCCTACAAGCAAAAGGACTGCCTTTTTCTCGGTGACTTTTAAGAACCTTTTAAAAGCAGGAAAAAGTACGTGATGGCCTTTAACTTCTGAAAAGTTTGCAACGTTGGTAATAACTAAGGCATCCTCAGGAATAGAAAGTTCCTTTCGGAGCTCTTTTTCTTTACCGGGATAAAACCTATCAAGTTCCACTCCAGAAGGAATGTAAAAAACTTTCCTCCTTAAAAGGGGATACTTTCTAAGTTTTTCACAAATGTCCGAGGACACTCCTACTACAGCATCAACGTTGAAAAAATACTTAGTAAAAGCAGAGAAAAGCGAAACATCGTAAAGCACCCGTCTTGTATACACAATAACTGGCCTTTTCTTAGTAAAAAAGGTTGCCATCCATACAAACCAGTGGGCTTTTGAAATGTGGGTATTCACTACATCGTAGGCCTCAATAATTCTTGCAAGCCTTTTAGCTTCAAAGAAACTCAACTTCCTCGTGTTGGGGAAGTAAACCCTTTCTATACCTAACTTCTCCGCCTTCCTATCAAGCTCACACCCTTTAAAGGTAAGAATGTGAGTTTCATAACCCATTTCATTCATGTACTTTGCTAAGAGGAAACATTGCTCCGTTCCACCACTCCAGCCAACGGCGGTAGTTGCCTGTAGTATCCTCACTTAAACTCCCTCAGTTGCACATTAAGGTTCAAGAGCTTAGATTTGCCCTTGTAATTCTATCGCAGAAACGGTAGAAGCCAATGAAATTTCTTATCATACAGCTCCGTCAGCTCGGGGACATTTTACTGACGTCATCCCTCTGTAGGGCAGTAAAAGAGCACATTAAAGGGGCAGAAGTTCACTTCTTGACATCTCCACTGGGAGCCGAAATTGTCAAAAATAACCCTTACATTGACCGCATAATTACATTGGAAAAAGGAGTGTTACCGGAACTTAAAGTAATCTTAAAGGTCAGAAGAGAAAAGTATGACGTCCTGATAGACCCTCAAAGGACTGGAAGAACGAAGAGAATCTCCCTCTTTTCCGGTGCAGGGAAAAAAGTTGCCTTCAAGAAAAAGGGGGACAACATCTACTACAACCTGCTCGTAGATTTTAAGAAGACCGGTTACACGGTTTGGGATAGATTAGAACTGCTTAAAGGAGCCGGAGTAAAGGTAAATAAAAAGTATTACCCGGAATTTTTCCTAAAGGAAAGAGAATTAGAGTTCGGTAAGGAAGTCTTGAAAAAGCTTGGCCTTGAAGAAAAGAGCTTTTTTGTAGTTGTTCCTACATCGCGGAGAATGAATAAAGGATGGGAACCGGAAAAGTTCGGAATGCTTTCAAACCTCATATCGGAAAAAACGGGACTTATACCCCTTATCTGCTACGCTCCAAATGAAGAAGAGTATGCTGAAAGAGCTTTTAATAGGATTAGAATAGGGGTGAAGTTACCTAAACCCATCCCTATTAGGACTTTCGCAGCTGTAGTCAAACTAAGCGCTTTTTCCATAGGTAACGATTCGTTTGCTTCTCACCTCTCCTTTGCCCTTAAGAAAAAGACCGTTGTAATACTTGGAGCTTACAACGAGTGGTTCCCTGACGATGAAAATATCTTGAAAGTTAAAAAAGGATTACCTTGTCAACCTTGCGGTAACTGGAAAGGGTGTGATAAAGGTCTTATCTGCTACAGGGAACTATCCCCAGAAGAGGCTTTCTCTCAAATAGAAAACTGGATATCACAAAGCTTCCTGTAGTCCAAAAGGCTCTCGTAGAGCTCCTGATGTTTCCCGACTCCAACCACTTCACCTTCCCTTAGGAAGATTATACTGTCGCTGTTAATAACCGTTGAAAGCCTGTGAGCTATAGCGATCAGTATTCTGTCTTTAAACTTTTCGTCAAGAGCCCTTTGAACGGCTGCTTCCGTTTCAGAGTCAAGGGCGCTCGTAGCCTCATCAAGGATGAGGATGTCCGGGTTCTTTAAAACAGCCCTCGCAATAGCTATCCTCTGTCTCTGTCCCCCCGAAAGCTGGATACCTCCATCTCCTATTACAGTATCGTACTTTTGAGGAAGGGAAACAATAAAGTCGTGAATACAGGCAACCTTTGCCGCTTCAACTATCTCTTCAAAAGAGGCTGAAGGTTTACCGACTGCTATGTTCTCCCTGACAGTCCCCCGGAAGATAACTATATCCTGACTTACAACTCCTATCTTCCTCCTTAAAGACTTCAGTGTGAAGTTCCTGATGTCTCTCCCGTTTATAAGGAGCTCCCCCCTCTCTGGGTCGTAGAAGCGGGGAATGAGACTAACCAGAGTACTTTTACCGCTACCTGTCTTTCCCACTATTGCGTACTTCTTCCCGGCTTCAAAGGAGAGCGAAACGTTCTTTAACGTAAAACGTTCCGAATTGGGATACCTGAACCAGATGTCCCTGAACTCAACTTTCCTAACCGAACTTTCAAGCTCCTCTCTCCCGTCCTTAAGTTCGTACTCATCGGGAAGGTCTAAAATCTCTTTCACTCTCTCTGCCACAGCAACCGACTGCTGAATCTTGTTGTAGTTCTGTCCCAGTTTCCTTACAGGCTCATAGGCCATTATGAGAGCTATTATGAAAGAAAAGAAAGTTCCTGCAGTAAGCTCCCCTTCAACTATTCTCATCCCTCCGTAAAAAATCAAGAAACCGACTATAAAGGACGCCAAAAGTTCAACAGCCGGAGGATAAAGAGCCTCTACTTTCTTTATCTTTAAAAACTCTTTAAAATACTTAGCGTTATCCTCCCTAAAAAGGGTAGAAAACTTTTCCTCTATACCGAGAAGCTTTATTTCCTTTATGTTCTTTATACCTTCAAAGAGGTGACCTGTAACAACAGCAAGCCTATCCTGCATTTTAGCTGTATACTTCTTAATTTTCTTTCCTATTCGGGATATTAAATAACCTATTAAAGGAAGGGCTACAAGGCCAATAAAAGCAAGCTCAAAATCTTGATAGAAAACAACAGCAATTAGTCCAATAGCTGTAAGGACATTTCTCAGAAAAGTAGCAATTTGACGAGAAGCAAAATCCTGCAGTAGGTTCGTATCGTTTATTATCTTTGATATAAGAGAACCGGGGGACTCTAAGAGGAACTTCTCCATAGGAAGCCTGAGAACTTTTTCGTAGAGGTCTTCCCTCAGCCTATTGATTACCACCTGACCAAGGTAAGCCATAATGTAGTAGTTAGTAAAAAAAGCAATCCCTTTCACAAGGATAAGGGCCACAAGAATGAAAGGAATAAGCCTAATCATTTCCTCATCTTTGTTAACAAAAACAGAATTAACAATGTTTTTAACGAAGTAGGCAAGGTAAGATGTAACTCCGGCGTTAATGAACATTGCCACTATAGCTATGAGTATCAGGAATCCGCTTCCCTCCAGATAAGAAAGAAGCCACCACGGAAAACGCTTCATTTTACCGTTGCCTAACAGCGGTTTCTGAAATTAGAGCAAAGTTTACACCGAGAATAAAGAATAGGGTGAACTGTACCTCTGCGTCCGTAAAGTTATTCTCAAAGAAACTGGCAACGAGGAAGCCCACATACCCGGCTACAAAAGCTTTAATGAAAAGGGAATCTCTCCGTTCTAAGTTACGGTAGATGACGTAAATCCAGAAAAATAGGTATCCTAAGAGTCCCAAGATTCCATATTTAGTAAGAAACTTTAAGTAAAGGTTATGCGTTTCTCCCCCGTGAAACCACTTCCTTAGTTCTCCGGGAGGAGGTATTTCCTCTTTTCCCGTAACTTCCTGAAAAGCTCTTCCAAAATGACGCCACGCTAACTTAGAAGCGTTATCACCTGCCCCGAAGATTCTCTCCGTAAGGGTGTAGTCCTCAGTAAAGGCTTTAATGTGGGACTTCCATATCATAAGTCTTGTTATGTTACTCCCGTTGTTCTTTGTGTCCGTTATGCTGTGAAAGCGGTCTTTCAGTACCGGAACCTGTGAGATTACCGCTCCTGCCGTCAAAAGGATAAAAGCAGAAGTTAGAATCAGCCTCTTATTACTCCTAAAGCTCATCAAAGAGAACAAGAGGAGGAAGGTAAGGGATGCCAACCAGTAGGAGCGACTTTCGGTTAGGATGAGAGAGA
>QNYI01000045.1 GCA_003978805.1 Desulfurobacterium sp. | reverse complement strand
GTTACAAGAGACGGAAGAGTTTACTCCGGAAAGTGTAAAAAAGGAAAAAAGTTCTTTAACAGCTGTTACATTGTTCCTTACAAAAAGTTTAGTTCTGTTGATGGCGGAATCACCTACATCGTGCTGAAAGTAGACGGCTACTATCCTCCCCGCGTTGTTGAATACGGAACCGTAGACAACTTTAACGTTTTAAACGTTCCAAAGTTTACTCTGCCTTAAACTTTTCCGGCTTCATCCAAAACGTATTTATTGAGGTAGGCTTCCTTGGCGAAAAACTGAGAGAGCGTTCTGTAAATTAAGCTGTCTTTGACCATAATGCCGTATTCTTCTTCAAGGTCTACGAGGTTCCTGTCCATGCCTATGGGAGCTCTATACTTGGGTTTGGGATTTACCTTCTTGGAGAGTTCTCTTATCGCCGTTTCCTCAGGTTCTCTTATGTGCCTTTTAGAGGTTACCTTAAGTTCTATCTCGTCTTGCAGTTCAAAAACTGCCCTTTGGAACTCCTTTTCAAAGGAAAGCTCAAAAGGAACGAAGTTCGGAGTGCTTGCGTTGGCAATGTTTCCGGCAACCACTTCTA
This sequence comes from Desulfurobacterium sp., assembly GCA_003978805.1. Classification (GTDB taxonomy): domain Bacteria; phylum Aquificota; class Aquificia; order Desulfurobacteriales; family Desulfurobacteriaceae; genus Phorcysia. The sequence continues at coordinate 3,580 of QNYI01000045.1, read as the reverse complement.
TTCTCTTTTCCCTAAGCCTCATACCCTCAACTAAAATATCCCCGAAAAGGCCGAGCACTTTCAAGGTGGCCTCCTCCAAATGTTTTCACTGGAATATGGTGTACCCTTCTATCCTGTAACCGACCTTTTCTCCGACTATTCTGTAAACTACGCCGGTTTGAATGTTTATGACGTGTGAAAACAGGTAAAGTTTATTTTGAGACAGATTAAAGGTCCCAACGACGGCAACCATGACCGGCTGGCTGACCCCTTTCAGCTCTTCCACGTTTCTTGTTAAGACTCTGAGGCCGTTTTCGCCGATGGTAAAGTACTTAGAAAACTCAACCTGAACAACCTTAGTGTGGCAAACTTGACTCAGCTCGCTTTTTAAGAGCTCAGAAAGTAGCAAGCCAGACCTTCCCGGCTTTAGAGTTTCCAAGTCCACAAAGTCGGTGACGATGATGGTTCTACTGGAAACGTAAGGACAGAGCTTACGGGCCATATCGCTTATGGCCTCTGAGAGGTTCAAATTGGGAATGACCGAATCAACGGAAATCTGAGGAGTAAACCGATACTTGTTTACAAACGGGTTAGAGATGTAGCAGGAAAAGAAAAGAAGTCCTAAAGGGAGAAGGAAGAGCTTTTTCGGCATTTAATACTCTCCCTTTATCCTTATCGTAGCTCCGGAGGAAGTCCTGTCTGCAAGTAGGGAAGAAACCTCCTCAATAGGAAATACTACCTGACCGCTTGAAACAACAACCCCCGTTTTTACGTCTATCACCCTCGCATTTACGATAACCGCGTTGGTCGTTATGGCGTAAGTTCCGGTAATTACCGAGCTTACCTTATAGTAGTTCCTGATGTTCCTTATATCCCTTGTAATGGAAAACTCTCCCTGAGGTTTAACGACTATATCCTTGGCCAACCTTATGTCAAAGACTTTCCAGCCCCGCACTTGAAGTTCGTGAATAAGATCTTCGGCTATCAGCCTTCCGAATCCCGAGGTTTCCTTCATGTTGTCAAGGTTGACAAAGGTAGTGACAACGACCGGTTCGTGTTTAAATCTGTTATCAAGGTTTCTTACAAGCTGGTCTGCTAAGAAGATAACTTTTGAGTTAAAGTCCCCCTCTGCGTAGTTTGAAGAGAGAATATCTAACCTTTCTCTAACTTTTTGACTGTAAAAATCTTGTGCTGATACTTCTGTAAGAGAAAAGATTCCAAGCAGCACTATACCTGAAAAACTAATTACCATCTTTTTCATCCTTTCCTCCCGGCCAAAAACTTCACTTTTTCTTGTAAGTTATCGGAAAGTCACAACAGCTATCGTAAGTAACTAAGTAACTCCTCCGTTGAGGGCACACTAAATCATCTGCAGGACACTGACCTTCTTTTGATGCTTGGAAGTATAAGTGTTCACCCCTTGCCGGTTGTGTAGGGTAGTTCGCCTTTGTCGGAAGTGCAACTTTTGGTTGACACTTTATATCCTCTTGGGAGGTAGTTTTGCAGCAAGAGGCAAGTAGCAGAGAAAGCACCCCGCCAATTAACCACAATCTTACCGATTCCATTAAATCCCCCTTGAAAGGCTTCCGAATTTGCTATTATTCTAACACACATTAAAAATGATTTAATGAGGAGTTGTCATGTTAACACAAGTAGGTAAAGTCTTGACTACTAAGGATCCTCAGGCTATCCAGACTCCTCAGAACTCTTCCCTTGGGAAGGATGACTTTCTTAAGTTGCTTATCGCTCAAATTAAAAATCAAGACCCGATAAATCCGATAAGTCCTAAGGAATTTACTCAACAGCTTACAGCCTTAGCCCAGTTAGAGCAGGAATACAACTTTACAGATACCTTAAAGCAGTTCGGGAGTGTCATAGAGAGTCTTAACAAGACCAATTTGCTGTCCCTCCTTGAAAAGAAGGTAAAGGTTGAAGAGGGGATAATTTCAACAGACGGTTCTATCAAGGCTAACTACACCCTTCCGGTGAATGCCGAAACGGTGAAGGTAACTATTCTGGACGAGAGTGGTCAAACAGTAAAAGAGTGGGAGATTCATAATCAAGGTGCAGGTACTTATTCTGTTAAGTGGGACGGAAGAGATAAATATGGAAACCCTCTAAACGGAGTTTTCAAAGTTAAAGTTGAAGCTACGGCAAACGGAAAAAAGTGGAAAACGTAGCTCTTTACTCTGTTGGGACTGTTACTGCCGTTGATATAAAGGATGAAGCAGTTATTTTCGGAAACTTTAAACTTCCGATTAGCAAAGTTGTAGAGGTCTTAAGTTAAACCTTTGCAAGGGGGAAAAAATGTTACCTTCTCTTTACACTGCCATCAGCGGAACTAAGGCTCAACAGAATGCTCTTGATGCCACTTCAAACAACATAGCCAACGCCCAAACGGTAGGTTACAAGAGGGAGAGAGCCAACTTTGCAGACCTGCTTTACACCTTTTACGTAGCTGGAGGGAACGTTTCTTACGTTGGGCACGGAGCGTATGTAGCAAACTACCAAAACATAATGACTCAAGGTGCTTTCCAAACGACCGGGAATGCAACAGATTTAGCAATTAACGGCAAAGGGTTCTTCATAGTCAGAGACCCTAACGCTTATGATGACCCCTACGATACTTTTAACGACCAACTCCGCTTTACAAGGGCGGGAGAGTTTTCCGTTGACTCTGAAGGGAACTTGGTAACCCCGACGGGTCAAATCCTGCAGGGTATCAGAAGGAGCGAAGACGGAACTTTTGCACCAGTTACTCAGGCAAACCTTACAGACGTTAACCTAAAAGGTTTTGAGGTAATCCCTGCTAAGGAAACGACAAAGGGAGCTCTGTCTTTTAACTTAAGTTCAGATACCCCCGTTTCAACGGTCCATACTTCAAAGATTAATGCCGGCTTCCGCATTAGACAGTCAAACTCTACCTTTTCTGAACTTGCAGGTATTACCGTTTATGACTTTAAGGGAAAGGCCTACACCTTAAGTAGTCTGCTGAGTAGTTCTTCCGCTGCGAACGTAATCTTTAAGCAGAAAGAGGCGCAGGCTCATTTAACCTTAAAGCTTCGGCTTGATGCTTCAGATGGAACCAACACCGATTACATTCCCATACCGGTTTACGATGGGAACGATAGACAGCTGTTTTTAAGACTTGAGAACTATGATTCAACAAATAGGCAGTGGGATGCGTCTCTTTATTATTACGATCCGAATACTGGAAGCTATACTAAGATAAAGACTTTGACGGATGCTGTTTCTTTTGACAATTCGGGAAATCTCACTTCCGGCGTGATCACTTTTGACAGCATAGACCTTGATGGAGATGGAACTGCAAATGAGGAGGTAAAGATAGATCCTGCCGGTTCTTATGCGGAAAACGGTTTAAGCAGTGTTATGAGCGTTCTTGAAAACGAACTTATCATGTCCAAGTGGTATGCAGACATAGGAACTGACCCGGCTGCTGCCGGTAACACGACGCGGAAGGTTATCACCTTTGACGGAAACGGAGAGATTGTAAGCGTTAAAAACTATGATGAGTCCCAAGATGTAGAACCGGTCTTTGTTCTTTCCCTTAATAGGGATTTAGACGGAGACGGCAATAACG
>QNYI01000053.1 GCA_003978805.1 Desulfurobacterium sp. | reverse complement strand
CCTTGGAATTCCAAGGAGTGCGGCTAAGTATGCAGCGTGGAGTCCTCCAGCCCCTCCAAAGGAAAAGAGTGAGAAGTCCTTCGGGTCGTATCCCCTTTCAATAGAGATAGCCCTTATGGCCTTTTCCATTTTTATGTTGGCTACCTCTAAAATCCCTTCTGCAAGCTCCAGCGGTGTAAGCTTTAACTTCCCTGCCATTTCCTCAAAGAAGGGAAGTAGCTTTTTATCGTTCAGTTTCATCCTGCCGCCAAGGAAGCGGTGGGGGATGAGGCGTCCGAGGAATAGGTTAGCGTCGGTTATCGTTATCCTGTCTCCTCCCCTGTCGTAGCATATGGGGCCGGGGAGAGCTCCGGCGCTTTCAGGGCCAACGGTGAGAGCTCCACCTGCGTCAATTCTCGCTATAGAACCTCCACCGGCTCCGACGGTGTGGATGTCTATCACGGGAACTTTTATGGGATAGCCTTCAACCTTAGCTTCCGTTGTAACGGTAGGTTTTCCGTCTATGAGGGAAACGTCCGTAGACGTTCCCCCCATGTCAAAGGTTATGAGCCTCTCATAGCCGGCGAGTTTCCCCAACATCTGAGCACCGGCTACACCGCCGGCGGGTCCTGAAAGTATAGTCCTAACCGGCTGACTTATTACCGTATCTGCAGAGATGACCCCGCCGTTTGACTGCATTATTCGGAACTTGTCTTTTTCTCCGAGATTTTCCTTCAGGAAAGAGATGTAGCTTTTCATCTTGGGCATTACGTAGGCGTTTATGACCGTGGTGGATGCCCTTTCATACTCCCTGAACTCCGGAACTATTTTGCTTGAGATAGAAACGTCAAAGCCTTTCTCTTTTAAGACCCTTTCTACGAGCTCCTCGTGTTCTGGATTTAAGAAGGAAAAGAGGAATGAAACCGCAACCGACTCTACACCTTTCTCTTTTAGCTCTTCTGAGAGTCTTTCAACTTCATTTAGGTCAAGTTCCTTAACTATTTCACCCTTGGCCGAAACCCTGCAGTTGAGCCCAAAGGAGAGCTCCGAAGGGACGAGGGGAGGCCTTTTTTTATAGTGGAGGTTGTAGAGTTCTTCTCTACTTTGTCTTCCTATGAAGAGTGTATCTTCAAAGCCTTTATTCGTTACAAAGGCAGTTCTTGCTCCCTTTTTTTCAAGGACTGCGTTTGTCGCGACTGTCGTTCCGTGGACGATGTTTTTCTCCTCTTCGCCGGCTATTACCCTTAACCCTTCAAGGACTGCTTTTGCAGGGTTATCGGGCGTTGAGAGGACTTTTAGGATTTTCCACTCCTTTCCCTTTTTATAGACGAAGTCTGTAAACGTTCCCCCGGTGTCAACGCCGATGATGACCATACCGGACTCCTTCAGGACATTGAAGGACTAAAACTCGGCGGAGTATATGATTCTTAAGGGGCAAGCTGGTATACAGTGGCCACAGCCGACGCACTTGTCCTTATCAAACTCAACTCTAAAGGTCTTCTTGTCCAAGTAAAAGGCGTTTGTTGGGCAAGGGGCTATACAGGCACCGCAGTGAACGCACTTTTCGTCTTCCCTAAAGATGTCAAGCTCTAAGGGTTTTACCTTTATCTTCAAGCTTCTTAAGAACCTGATTGCCTCTCCCAGCTTCTTCCTGTCACCCCTTAGCTCAATGACGGCAGAACCTTCCATCCGGGGAAGTATCTCTGCCCTGAGTATGTTCACTATTAGGTCGTAGTCTTTAACCAGCTTGTAGATTACCGGCTTGTCCCACGTTTCTTTTGGAAAGTGTAGAACGAGCCTTGTGGAAGCCTCCTTCAATCTATCCACTCCCGTCTCAAAGTCCGAACTTTATATAAACTTAAAATTAAAAAAAGGACATTGCAAACGGTTAGGCCTTTACTATGCGGACGGGAATCCTCTTCCTCACGAAAACCCTTATGAAGTTCTGAAACTTCCCTGTTAGGCCTTTTTCTCTTGAGATAAGGGCAAAGGGTAGATCCTCGTCCTTTTTAACTTTAAAGAAGAAGCTGTAGGAGTAAATTTTCCAAGTCTTCTTATAGCTAGCAGCTACGGCTTCCACCTTTTTCCAGTCAACTTTTCTGACAACTTCTCCCTTTAGGTTCAGAACCTTAACTTCCTTAGGCGTTAAAACGAGCTGATAGTTCTGAAATGCCGGCCTTGACTGCCAAAGAATAACACCAATAAAACCTAAGGAGAGGAGGATGAGTATCCACTTAAAAAGGCCGTTCATGAAGAGAGCTCCGGTGAAGACAATTAAATTAAGAACAAGGGGAACTACAACAAAAGCTAAATCCTGCTTAACCTTAAACTCTTTCATTTTTTCTCCCTTATTAACTTACTCTCAACATCCTCTCTATTGCGACCCGTGCCTTACCGGCAATCTCTTCCGGAACGGTAATCTCAAACTGCTCGGTCTCTAAGCACTTGAGTAGCCTTTCAACAGTTATCATCTTCATCTGGTCACAGGTAAACTCGCTGTAAGCAGGTATGAACTCAACGTCCGGACGAACCTTTTTAAGCTGGTGGATTATCCCCCTTTCAGTTCCGACTATCACCTTCTTGGCAGTTGTCTCTTTAACGAACTTGACAATTTTTGACGTGCTACCGACAAAGTCGGCCATATCCCTGACCCTTTTCCTGCATTCTGGGTGAGCCACGAAGAGGGCGTCGGGATTTTCCTTCTTCTTCCTCACAACCTCATCCACCGTTAACTTCTGGTGGACGGGACAGTATCCGTTCCAGAGCTTAATTTCTTTTCCCTTCACCTTTTCGGCTACAAACTCACCGAGGTTCCTGTCGGGAACGAAGAGTATCTTACCCGATTCAACGGCTTCAATGACCTTAACGGCATTTGCAGATGTACAGCAGATATCGGAAACGGCTTTTACATCTGCAGAGCTGTTTACGTAAGTTACAACGACGTAGTCGGGGTTCTTTTCCTTAAACTCTTTAATCTCCTCTGCAATGGCCATGTCGGCCATAAGACAGCCTGCCTTGTAGTAAGGAATGAGAACCTTTCTCTCCGGGTTTAAAATCTTTGCCGTTTCAGCCATAAAGTAAACGCCACAGAGGACGATTATGTCACACTCTACTTCCCTTGCCTTCCTCGCAAGTTCCAAGGAATCTCCCACAAAGTCGGCTACATCCTGTATTGCACCGTCAACGTAGTAGTGGGCTAAGATGACCGCCTTCTTTGACTCTTTGAGTTCCCTTATCCTTTCAAGCAACTTCTCCATTACTTTACTCCCACTCAATTGTTCCGGGAGGTTTTGAGGTGATGTCGTAAACTACCCTGTTTACGCCTTCTACCTCGTTAATTATCCTGTTTGATATCCTCTCTAAGAGATCGTAGGGGAGCTTGACCCAGTCGGCCGTCATTCCGTCTACGCTTTCAACAGCTCTTATTGCAATAACGTAGTCGTAGGTTCTCTCATCGCCCATAACGCCGACCGTCTGTATGGGTAGGAAGACGGCGAAAGACTGCCAGATTTTTTCGTAGAGACCTGCCTTCTTTATCTCCTCAAGGACTATGGCGTCAGCTTCCCTTAAAATCCTCAAGTACTCGGGCTTTACCTCTCCGATGATTCTAATGGCGAGTCCGGGGCCGGGGAAGGGCTGTCTCTTTATGATTTCCTCAGGGAGTCCGAGTTGTTTTCCGAGCTCCCTTACCTCATCCTTAAAGAGCTCCCTGAGGGGCTCAATCAGCTTAAAGTTGAGATTTTCGGGCAGTCCCCCTACGTTGTGGTGGGACTTGATAGTGGCGGAGGGCCCTTTAACGGAAACGCTTTCAATAACGTCGGGGTAGAGAGTTCCCTGTGCTAAGAACTCCGCGTTCGGTATCTCTTTTGCAGCCTTTTCAAAGACCTCTATGAAGGTGTGGCCGATTATTTTCCTCTTCTTCTCAGGGTCAATAACGCCCTTTAGCCTTTCAAGGAAAAGATCCTTTGCGTCTACGATTCTAAAGTTTTTCATGTTGAACTTTTCTTTAAAGGTTCTCTCAACAGATTCCCTCTCTCCCTTCCTTAAGAGGCCGGTGTCAACGAAGATAGGGTAGAGTTGGTCTCCTATAGCTCTGTGGAGGAGAGCAGCAACAACCGATGAGTCTACACCTCCGGAGAGTGCACATATAACGTTTTTATCTCCAACAGTCTCCCTTATCTTTTCTACTTC
>QNYI01000157.1 GCA_003978805.1 Desulfurobacterium sp. | reverse complement strand
CTATTTGCCTTTTTCTACTCCTTCCTGCTGTTGGGGAATATGATGAGTATCTCCTCTCCACCGTAGCGGATAGCGATATCCGACTTCCTTATAGAAGTTTTTATAATCTTTCCCAGCGTCCTTAGAACCTCATCCCCCTTTTTGTGGCCGTAGGTATCGTTAACCTGCTTGAAATTGTCTATATCAATCATCGCTACAGCCAGAGGGAAACCTTGCCTTTGGGCAAGGCCAACTATCTTGTCTACAAACTGCTCCAAGTAGTTCCTGTTGTAAAGACCCGTCAAGACATCCACTATTGCCTGCTCTTTAAGCTTCTGCGTAAGCTCTACGACCCTCCCCGTAAGGTTCAGTATCAGCTCTCCAATTCTGCGGAACTCCAAAAAAGAAAAGGTCTTAACAAACCTATAGAGCTCTTCCCTGTAATCCTGACCAAGGGTTTCCCTCTTTAAAAACTCCTCCGTTTTACGAATCATACTTTCAAGAAGGCGGAAGTTCTCAGAGATATGAACGAGGATGGCAATAATGATTAAAGTCCCTACGCCGAAAAGTAAAAAGAGAAGAACTAAGTTCTTGAGGAACCAATTCTTCAAGATATCACTGAGGTACTTTCTATCAAAAAGAACGGCAAACACCCCAGCCTTCTGGGTATCCCTTAAAAGCTCAGAAGCCAGCTCCTCATAGAGGGGATAACAAACAAGGACTTTACCGTCAGTGGAAAAGACCTCCTCCTTTTCAACGTTACGGCACTTCCTAAAAAGAGAAAGGCAAGCATCGGAGGAACCCTCAGTGTAAAGATACTCTTTCCCTTTAAGTAAAAGGTAAACCGCATCAACATCGTTAATTCTGTACTTAATGCTCTTTAAGTTCTGGTAAATAAGGGAATCGTTGTAGTAGATATCAACTATATACTGGAGACTCTTCCCTGCAAGTGCCGTTATGTAGAGGTAGTTCCTGTTGTAGATTTTACCGACGTCGTTTGTTGAGAGGTAACTGAAAGCAACTATAGCTACTATGTAGAAAGAGAAAATCAAAGACGACCTTTTAACGAGGAACTTCTTTAGTGACTCCATACTTTTACTCTTGCCGGGCAAGGAACTATTCTCTCCTTAGGCTTTCCTTTAACCAGCTTCACAATTATATCCACAAGCTTGTCGTAATCAACGGCGTATATAAAGTCCACGTCATACCTGTCAAGGTCGGGTAGGCCGGAGAGGAGAACCTTTCCGCTACTTTTACAGAACTTGACGAGGTTGAGCATGTTCACAACCCTTAAAACTACCGGGTCGGGGAAAACGTAAACGTAGCTATAACCCTTCAGCTTAGGATAAACGGTAGCAACGTCGCCTGAGAAGGGAATGATATCAAAGGTATCCTTTGGCAGGTAGCGCTCGGCAAGTCCCACCATCTTCCTGCTGATAGGAACTGCTATTCTTTTCTTCTTTAAACCCGTATAGTTAAAGAACTTCTCGGCAGTCCTTTTAGGCAATGGGAATATTCGTATGCCTACAAAGTTTTTCTTCTTCTCTAAGGCAAGGAGCTCTGGGAACATAACAAAGGTGTAAATAACTTTCTTCTCCTCCCCTCTCTTTAAGGCCTCTACGACGGCAGGAGTTCCCAGAAGAACCTTCACATCGCAACCGTTGTTTGATAGGGATACAAACACCCCGCTCTTTCTTAAACGCTTTACGAGGGAATCCTTAACGTAGCTTGTAACCTTAATTTTGTAGCTATCAACAACACAGGCACGGATTCCTTCAGCACTTGAAACGAGAGGTAGTAAAAGGGTAAACGCTAAAAGTAGTACTCTAAGCCAAGCCATACATTTCTACCTTCGCCTACCAGTTTTGGCCAAGTGGCCGGGTAGTAGACGTCCCTGTCCAAGAGATTCTTCACTTTCAAGTAAAGGGAATACCTCTCCCGCAACTTCCACTTGGTAGAGAGGTTCAAGAGGTAGTAACCTCCCACGTCGTCAGAGATCCGGGAGAAGAACTCGGTGTTAAAGTCGGACTCAAACGCTGTTCCGACGTACGCAAGTCCCGCAACTCCTCTCCAGTCTGGGAACTGGAAGTAATCCTTGCTTACAGCGCCCGAGTAAGAGAACCTTCTGCCTACGTCAAAGTAGAGCTCGTAATTACCGAAAGACTTTTTAAAGGTAACGAGCATACCTTTTACTTTAACGGTGCCTTCAGCGTTGTTCCACCGTTTCTGAAAACCGTTTACAAGCTCTTTGTAAATCAAGTCCTTTATCCAGCTAAAAGAGAAGAGAACTTTCAGCTGGGTGGTAGCACCGGTATACTCAAGGGAAGGCATCAGTGAAGTCATCTTCTCAAACTTTAAGTCCCTGTTACCCAAGAGAATCGGGTTGTTCTTAACGTACATCTCCTCAAAGGAGGGAACCCTCACCGCCCTGCCGAAGTTAAGCTTTAAGCCGAGGGAGTCGCTCAGCCTGTAAAGGGTAGAGATGGAGTAAGAGAAAGCACTGCCTACGTCTGTAGCTCTGTCTACCCTTAGGTTAAACAGGAGGCTGTAAGTCTTTCTCGTTAAGAGGTACTGAAAGTAAGGGGAAAGGGTTACCCTCCTAACCTTGTCCATGATGCTCTCGTCAGAGGGAAGGGTCTTGTAAGGAATCCCGAGGGAAAAGGCAGAGGGAGGAAGGTAGTTTGCAGCTTCCGTTAAGCTTCCCGTTTCAAGGAAAACTTGGTAGGGAACGAGAAGGTCTTCAAAGTCAAAGGAGAGAAGGGAGGATGGACGAAAGTTAGCGTCAATCTTAGTCCTGTAGAGGTGGGAAACGTCAAAGTCAAAACCGCCGAAGAACTTCCCGACAGGAGAAGAGTAGGAGGCAAGGAAGGAAAAGCCGGGATTTCTCACGTACCTTTTCTCTACGGCGTAAAAGCCATCTCTGTTCAGCTTCCTACAGGCTTCAAGGTCTGAGGGACAGAGGTTATAGCCTCTTTTTAGGTAGAACCAGTTTAGGTGTAGGTTGACGTCAAGGAAGAAGTTTCCCTCTTTCCTTTTAAACCCGAGACGGTTAAGGTAGGCTACCCTGTCTGCAAAGGAACGGCTTCCGTTAACTATAACGCCGGTAAGGGAGATAGGGAAGGATGTATCCCTGTTGACGCCGTAGAAGTTGAAGTAGAGGCCGTTACTGTTTTCTAACTTAAAGTAGTAGGTAAAGTGTTTACTGTAAAAGGAGAGGTTCTCCTCCCTTCCCGACCAATCGGTATACTCACCGTGGGGAGCTCTATCTTCCCTGTATAGGAAAGAGTAGACTCCCTTAAATCCACTCCGGGAAAAGGTGCCGACGAGGTAGGAATCGTTAGAGCCGTCGGTATTTACGTGGACTCCTGCCTTCCCTTTAATGTCGTCGGGAGAGTAGGTTACAAGGTTAACGACAACCAGCGACGCATTAAAGCCGTAGAGGGAGGTCATAGGCCCGTAGACTATCTCTACCCTCTTGACGTTGTCAAGGGATATGTTGTTGTTAGTGCTAAAGGAGGAGCCGTTTGAAGGGTCGGCAAGGGGGATGCCGTCTATGAGAACCTGCACTTTCTCTGAAAAGTAACTCTGTCTGATACCGAGAGCTCCGACTGCGTTTAGGTAGAAGTCGCTCTTCCTGACGTAGAACTCGGGGAGGTGGTCAAAAAGGTCAAAGAGGTTCCTCGCTCCCCACCTATCTATCTCCTCCCTCGTTATAACCCTTACGTAGCGGGGAACGGAGGTGTAAAGGATAGACTCCTTAGTGGCGGAGATTATCCTGAGCTCCCTTTCAACAAGGTAGTAGGAGAATGTGGGGAATTGAGCAACCTGCGGGAAGGCCGAGGAGGTAAAGAGGAAGAGGAAGGTAAGGAACTTAGTTAGTCTGCTCAAAGCTTTCAAGAAGGTTTCTTGCCAAGGTTGGGATTTCTTCATCAAACACCGTCCTCATATCAAGGAGGAACTTCTCTCCTTTAATTCTACCAATTACTGGAACTTCACAACTCCTCAGCCGACGGTCAAGGTCTTGAAGGGAGAAAATTAAGGGCTTAACAGCAACGCAGTAAGTCGGGAGTTTCTGGAGAGGTAGAGCTCCTCCTCCTACCTCCGACTCGTCCTCCACCAACTCAAGCAGTGCCTTTCCCTCTAAGTTCGGCTTGAGGAGCTCCAACAGCTTCCCTGCCCTCTTCTTTATGACCTCTAAAGGTTGGGAGAGCAACC
>QNYI01000018.1 GCA_003978805.1 Desulfurobacterium sp. | reverse complement strand
ATATTCAAGAAAGGTATACTCCTCACCGGTAGTGATTGAGAGGGGAGTCTTTATCTCTAAGCGACACTTTAAAGTAACCGGTAACACCTTCTCCATAACCTCACCCCACAAAGAGAGGAACTACCAAAAAGGAGTGTTTATGTCCTGTGAAGTAGGAAACTCCCTCCTTTAGCTCGCCGTAGAGCTCCAAACGCTTTCTTGCCCTAAAGACAGAACCCGGCCGTGAGAGTATCACGGGCTTTTTAAAAATCTTAGGAGAAGCCACTTCCTTCCCGTGCTTTGGGAACTTCGTAAAGAAATCGGCGTAGTACTTATCAACTTCACAAGCCTTAGGGAGACCTGTAGAAAGAGAAATAAACCATTCCTTTTCCCTTACCGCCGGCAAGTCCCAGTCCAAAAGCTTTACCTTAAATTTCCCCTTCCCAGAGGACTTCTTCGCTCCAATACCGGTAAGGCCAAGGACGTTAAAAACCTCTACTATATCCTCCTCTGAAAGGAGCTCCTCGTTGTAAACAGCGTAAATCTCACCTTCTTCTACAAAGTTTTCTTTAAGGTGGTAAAGCTTCCCCTCGCTGGCCGTTCCGGTAATTCTGTTTATGGAAACGTGAACAGAAGTTAAAGTAGCAGAGTCCTTTTTGGCTCCCCCTTCCTTTTTTTCACCCCTTAAAAGGCACTCCTTCACACAGTTGAGAAAGCCTTCAAGAGATTTTCCTTTACCGACGCACTCCTTGAAAATATCCTTCTCCAAGAGGCGCTTTTTCTTAAACTCCTTGGTAATTTCATAGTCCTTAGGCGTTCTCGGAGAAAAGTATAAAGGTTCCTTAGGATACTTGGGAAAAGGCAACTTCCCCTTAGGCATAAGGTCGGAAAACCCTATAGGTTTTTCGTGGTTCAAAATCTCTTTTAGCTTGTCCTCTCCCTTAAGCCAGCATAAAGCCCAGCAGAATTCTCCAAAAATCGTATCTGCCAAAAGAGGAGTAACGTAAGGAGTTTCAAACTTGACCAAAAGTCTGAGCTTCTTGTATCCCATAGCCTTCTCCCAGAACAGCAGAGCTTTTGCTCCTTTTAAAAGGCAGAACTTAAATCAAGCTCCTCTTCTTTCCCTCCCTCTTTCAGGTGGGAAACGCACTTTAAGTTCACGAACTTCACTTTCCCGTAACCGCGAGAACCGCTTCCTCCTAAGGAATCAAGCTCTAAGAGCTTAAGGCCTTTTTTAACAAGGTTTAAGAGCTCCTCTCTATCGTCGCCGTCAAAGATTTTAATGCAGAGCCTAAACTTAAACTTTGTTCCTGCAGGGACTCTTTCCTTGATTGTAAGAGCCCTGTTAAAAGAAGTCCCCGTAATCCTGTTTATCTTGACCTCAGTTTTTTCCTCCGTCATAAGACCACCGACCTTACTCCTTAAGGCCCCTCGGGACTCATCGGTAAGAGTCAAGTCGTAAAAGGAAATCCTCGTAGAGGAGAGCTCCTTTATCTCTTCTTTCTCTTCAGGAGGGAGTTTGTCCAAGTCCTTAAAATCGGAGCCAGAGGTGCCGAAGAGCTTCAGTATGTTTTTTGCCGCTTTTAACCTCTCGGCGTCCAAGTTTTTCTTCACTTTCTTATAAACCTCATAAGTGAAAACGTCCCCGTCTTCTGGGTTAAAGAGGCCGTAGTAGAGCTCCAAGAGCATCCTTATCTTCCCTTTTAAAGAAGAGCCGGGAATGTAAGGCTCGTTGTTTAAAGGGTTCCTCACGACAGGATTGTCCATTCCTCCTATCTTTACCTCGTCCTTTCCCGCACCGATGTGAAGACCTGTAAGGAGTTCAAGTTCCCCTCTTATCTCTAAGATGTCGCTAAGACGCTTCTCCAGAGCTCCCATTTTCCTCCCCCTCTTACCTCAGTTTTTCCTTTGCATAGCCGACTAAGGCCTCAAACAGGTACTTTGAATTCTCCAAATCCTCGGCTCTTTCAACGAGGTTAACCATCTTTTCAACAAATTCCCTCAAGGCCAGAAGAGCCCTCTTTTCCTTCTTCGCCCGAGCAATATCGTAAGTTAAGAGACTCTTCAGCATGTAAAGCTTTAAAAGCAGTTCATCACTCAAAAGCTCCCCCTCCCTCCTTGCCTGCCAACTTTCATAAATGTTTAAGAACTGCTCATAATACTTCCTGAGTTTTGTAAAGGATAGCCCCTGTAAGTTTTCTACAAACTTTTCAAGCTCACTCTTCCCATTTCTCCCCAATATCACTTCCCGCTTTTCTTCAATTTTTCCCCTTAAAAACTTTTCAACAATTGAAGAAGGAGATACTACTTGTCTTTCAGTCATTTCCCCTCCTCTTGTAGACGGTTATGGCAAAGGGTATGTAAAAGAGGTTGTTCTTTCTATCGCTCCTCCTTTCAGTAAGGTTTTCTGAGAGTTCCCTTATCATTCCTTCAAGCAGTGTAAGAGCTCTGTAAACCTCCTCTTTCTTAAAGTTCCTCTTAACCAAGTAGTATAGGCGGGGTCTCCAGAGTAGCCGTTCAATACTTACTTTACCCTCCTCATCAAGCTCCCCGCTTGCAAGCTGAGAAATGCGGTAAACCTTGTAGAGGAATGAGTTCCCTTTCTCCTTACTTATCAGCTCTTCAAGTTCAGAGGCCTTGCTTAGCAAACTCTTAAGAGTAGGAACTCCCTCCTTGTAAACTATTCTCCTACCGAAAATACAGGTTGCATTCCTCGTCTCTTTTGCCCTTTCTAAGGCCTCCTCAGAAACCTCTGCCATCAGGGTTACCGGTAGGTTAGGCTTTACCACCTCTATGCCCACAGAGAGGGTAATGTTCTCGTTTTGGCAGGTAAACTTTTTGAACTTTTCCCGGAGTTCCTCTTCAAACTCAACTATCTTCTTCCAAGCTCCTATCAGGAAAAGGTCGTCCCCTCCCGAGAAAACGCTGTAGAGCTCCTTCTCTTTTGCCATCCTTTTAACTACCGCATTAAAGAAGAAGTCAAGCATCCTGCTTAAAGCAACGATTCTTGAAACGGTAAGAGAAGAACTATCTTCTGTAACCTTTGCAAAGCCATTAGAGAAGATGAAACCGAGCCTGTCAACATCTGCCTTTAGAATTCCCAAGTAGTGAGGCCCTTCCGATTCGTACGCTAAGTGGCAGAAAGTTTTAGGTATAGCCTCTTTCTCCTCCAAGACCTGATCCCTTACCTCCTTATCGTAGCACTCTTTAACTATTTCCCTTAATCTCTCTGCCTCCTCCCTTCTTCCTTCCCTTTCAAGCTCCTCTACATCAAGTTCAAGTCTCGTCGTCGGGACAAAGTTTTCAAGGAACTTAACGGGAAAAACGTAAGGACTCTCTCCGTCGTCCTCAAAGGCGTAGACAAGCTCGCTATCCCTTAAAGGAACTTCCTTAAGGCTACCTTCCAGACTTTTTCTATCTTTAAAGAAGGCAACCTCAAAGTTGGACTTGGGGAACGGAAAAGTAGGAAAAGGGAAAAACCTAAGACCTTCAGAGAATAAAACTCTCATGTACTTGGAGTTAGGAAGTTCTTTCCCGATCCTCACAAGGTTATCGCAGAACTCACAGAGATCACCTCTTTCCTTCCCCCTGCCTTTTCTCGGAGAAACTCCGCATACCGAACAAGGTCTCTTTTTCTCATCATCCTCAGAAAGCCTTTCAAAGTAAGACTTAAAGTCTTCTTCCTCTTGATGAAGCTTGTTAAGTTCTTCAAGGCTAAAGAGAGTGAACTTCTTCTCGGCCTCTACCTTTTGGAGTTCTCTTATCTTCTCTGCAAACTTTCCATCCTTTAGACTAAAATCGCTCTCTTTCATCTTAATCCAAGCAAACCTTATCTTAATCTCGCCGTAGAATGGATCTCTTAAAAGTCTCCTTTTCAAGTCCTCTTGTATGAGTTTTAGCCTCTCCTCAGCATCACTCAGCTTGGGAAGTAAAAGCCAAACCTTACCTGCAGCATTTAAAAGAACTGTGGATATGTTTACTCCAAATTCTTTAATTACCTTTCTTACCACCGATTCAAGAGCCAAGGAAACAAGGAAAGAACGGGCTCTCAGAATCTTTGCTGCCCACTTTCTCGTTTCCTTCGGTTGCCTGAAGATAAAGCTCTGAATTCCGGAAAAGTCCAAGCTCAAGAGGATAAACTTTTCGGTATCTTCATTCCCTTCGTACCTCCAACCCGTCCTCTCCTCAAAAACGGTTAAGGCGGTAGCTATTGCTGCAGTAGTCAAGAG
>QNYI01000073.1 GCA_003978805.1 Desulfurobacterium sp. | reverse complement strand
GAGCTTATACTTTCGGTAGAAGAAGGCGATGAAAAACTTGAAAGAATTTTAGACTCTCTTATTGAGGATGTTCTAATTCCCCTGAAGAGGGAAATGGAAAATGCTGAAAACTAAGGAAGTAACTCCTATTCTTGAAGAATTGAAGGAGCGGACAGGAGTTGAAGGAGTTGTAAAGGTAAAATTTAAACCTTTCAAAAAGAAAATAGCTTCTGTATCTTTAACTAATAGGGTAATTTACCTAAATTCAAGAGTTGTAAGTAAGCTAACTCGTAAGGAGTTGGAGTTTTTGATTGCTCATGAGCTTTTGCACTTAAAACATGGGCTTTTCCACTCTGAGGAGTTTGAGAAAGAACTCAAAAATCTTTTTGAGTCTAAGGAAGAATTGGAGATAGGAATTCTTAGGAAGTTTCTGGAGAATTAAAAGATGAAGCCGACTAAAGCGTTGGGGATATTTCTATTCTGTCTCGTAGTTGTAATGGTTCTTCCTTTTTTTCTGTTTCCTGAGCCGTCAGGAAAGGGAGGAAACTACACTATCGGGAAGGAAGTAGACCTTGACAACGTTAAATTTAAGATAGGGAGTTACGGAGGAACTCTCTATACGGCTACTTCATCAGACCCTAAGACCTTTAACCTTGTTATGGCTCATGAGACCTCTTCAACTGAGGCTGTGGGAGAGCTCTTTGAAGGGTTAACAGAAGTTGACGTTAAGACCTTAAAGCCGAGGGGAGCTCTTGCCGAGAGCTGGGAGATTAAGGACGGAGGACTCCGATGGATTTTTCACCTAAGGAAGGGCGTTAAGTGGTTTGACGGGAAGGAGTTTACGGCCGACGATGTTGTTTTTACCTACAACGATATCTACTTTAACCCTAAGATACCCAACTCAACGAAGGATATGTTCTCTATTAACGGAAAGTTACCTAAGGTGAAAAAGGTTGATAAGTACACAGTTGAGTTTACTCTCCCTCAGCCCTTTGCTCCTCTCCTCTATTCCCTTTCGGCTCCGATATTTCCCAAGCACGTCCTTGAAAGAGCTGTAAAAGAGGGTAAGTTCTTGGAAACTTGGACTGTTTCAACTCCTCCGGAAAAGCTTATAGGAACAGGGCCTTACAGGCTCGTTAAGTACGTTCCGGGACAGTACCTTGTTTACGAGAGGAATAAAGACTACTGGAAGAAGGATGAAAAAGGGCAGAAGCTTCCTTACATAGAGAAGAAGGTTAAGTTTATCCTGCCCGATAAGAACACCCAGCTCTTAAAGTTTAAGGCCGGAGAGCTCCACTTCTACAGCCTCAGCGGGGACGACTTCCCGGAGCTTAAAGAGGGGGAGAAGAGAGGGAACTACACGATATACAACCTCGGTCCTTCTTTAACGGCAGATTTTCTGTGCTTTAACCAAAAGAGGGGAGCAATTCCTGAATGGAAGTGGAAGCTATTTACAAACCGAAAGTTCCGGTGGGCGATTTCCCACGCCATTGACAGGAAGGGAATAGTTCTCACCGTTTACAACGGTCTCGGCTATCCCGTCTACGCTCCCGTTACGCCTGCGAATAAGCTTTACTGGGATGAAAGTTACCCTAAGTTTCCTTACGACCTAAAAAAGGCGAAGAAACTCCTTGAGGAGATAGGCCTTAAGGATAGGAACGGCGACGGTTGGCTTGAGACTCCAGACGGCCACAAGGTAGAGTTTAACCTCCTTACGAACTCAAACAACCCGGCAAGGGTCAAGATAGGGGCAATAATTAAACAGGACTTGAAAAGGCTCGGGATAGACGTTCACTTTCAGCCCCTTGACTTTAACAACCTCGTTGAGAAACTTCTCCATACCCACGACTTTGACGCCGTAATAATTGGACTTACGGGGAGCGTAGACCCAAACGGCGGAAGGAACGTCTGGATGAGTAGCGGACAGCTCCATATGTGGAATCCTGAACAGAAAATTCCTGCTACTAAGTGGGAGGCAGAGGTTGACAGGCTTTTTGAGGAGGGGGCGCGGGAGATTGATTTTGACAAGAGGGTAAAAATCTATAAAAAGGCCTATAGGATAATAGCTTACGAGCAACCCCTTATCTATATCGTAGCTCCTTTAGTCCTTGAAGCTGTAAGGAACGAGGTTCGGAACTTCTATCCCACTATTTGGGGAGCTTACGAGCCGGAAAGGATGTTCTTAAAACCTTAGAGCTCCTTTTTAAACTCTTCCTGTAACTTCTTCTTTTTGAAGAAGTCCGTCAGCTTCTTTATCCTCTCTACCGTTTTGGGCGATAGGTGGTGTTCCAGTAGGCAACCCTCCTTCTCTGCAGTCTTTTCCGGAAGCTGGAGAACTGTCTTCATAAAGTCAATGATGACCTTGTGCTTTCTGTAGATTTTTTCGGCGTAGTCTTTTCCCTTTTCCGTAGTCTTTACGTAACCGTAAGGTTCGTAGTGGACAAAGCCTCTCTCTGACAATTTCTTTAGAACTTCTGTAACGGCGGACATGCGGACGTTCCTTTCCTGAGCTATCTCTTTGACCCTTGCAACGCCGTTTTTCTTTTCAAGCAGGTAGATGGTTTCCAAGTAATCCTCAAGCCTTGGAGCAAGCTTTTCCATTGTTAAATTCTCCTGAACTAACTTAAGTGTCTTTAATTATAGCTTAGCTCTTCACTCTAATGCCACAGTGTTGACAGAGAGAACTTTCAGAAACTATGAAGAGGTTGCTTCCACAGCTTTTTTTAGGTTTTGGGACGTAAAGGTCTAAGGAGAACCATACCCTTTCGGAAAGTCCCAAATCCTTTAAGACCTGTTCTGCTACCTTCCTTCCCTCCTTTACTGCGTTAACGGCGGTGGACATTCCCTTGAAGGCGTCCCCTGCAAGGTAAACTCCGTTTTCATAAAACCTTTCTCCCGATATCCCGAAGGCTTTTAGGAGCTCTTTATCCTTTTCAAACCCTATGGCCGGAACGAGGTAGTCAAAGTCTACGGTTCCGCAGGAAAAGTTAACTTTATTCCCTTCTACAGAAACAGGCCTACAGTTTGTATAAACCCTTACTCCCTCCTTTATTGCAGTGGCTACCTCCCTTTGCTGGGCTCTGATTTCCTTTACTTCTCCCCTGTAGAACACTAAGGCTTCCCCTCCGCTCCTGACGGTTACCCTTGCTACATCAAAGGCCGTATCCCCTGCTCCTACGACAACAACTCTCTTCCCTTCTAACTTTGGTGGGTTCCTGAGGAAAGATAGAGGATAAATTATCTTAGGACTTCTGCTCGTTGGAATGCTGAGTTCTTTTTCTTTCTGGCTACCGGTTGCCACCACAACGGCATCGTACCCCTTAGGTAATGACTTGATTTCTGCTCCTGTAAAGACTCTTATATTTACAAATGATGTGATGAAAGCGATTTCCTTCTTCATTAGCTCTTTGTTCAGCTTAAAGTCTGGAATTACGTTTAGTATTCCGCCGAGCTCCTTTTCCCTTTCAAATATGTCAACTTTAACTCCTGCAGAGGCCAAATAGTAGGCGACGGTAAGTCCGGCAATTCCTCCGCCTATAACGGCAACTTTTTTGTTGACCTCGGGGAAAAAGGGTTTCCTCTTTTTAATTTGCACCTCCTCTAAGAAGATGCGACCAAGTTCTCTATGGACTTCCCTTATCTTTAAGGGTCTTTCCGGTAGAACTCCACACCTTTCCTCGCAGGGGGCAGGACAGATTTCACCGAGCGTAAAGGGGAAGGGAGCTCTCATAAAGATAGAGCCTACGGCCTTTTCAAACTCTCCTTTTTCAGCGTAGCTCATAAAGGTAGGGACGTTTATTCCTGCAGGACAGAAATCCTCACAGGGAGAGGTCTCCCTTTTACTTCCCCTCTTAGCGTCAAGTGCCTGAAGAGTGTAGAGGAGTAGCTGTGAGAGAAGGAGGGCTATGCTTCCGTAGTTTATTGAAAACCCCAAGAGGTAAAGGTAGTAGAATGGGAAAAAGAAGAGTGCCGTGAAAACTATTCCGGTGAGCTTTCTTCCCGTGTAAATCTGCCCGAGCCCCGGCAGGATGAGGGATAGGAAGAAAGCTTTTTTCCTCCTCTGGAGCTCCTTTTTTGCCAGCTTGCTAAAGAACTTGTCCGGTTGAACCATTACTCTTTTCTTCTAAGGCCAGATTTTTGAGAAGTCTAAGGAAAGATTGCATCCTTTGAGGTTAAAAGTAAACGTATCCTCTGTTGCGTCAAGGACTTTTTTGTACCTGTCACCTTCAAGTTTA
>QNYI01000125.1 GCA_003978805.1 Desulfurobacterium sp. | reverse complement strand
GTAGGGGTAGAGAGCAAAACCTATGAACATTGCCGTTATGGCGGCGTATATACTCCTAAAGGTAAGGTACTTAAATAGGACTACTCCAAAAACTTGGTAGAACAGTAAGTAGAGCATCGTTACCTCTCCAGCTTCACGTCAAAGTAGTCCCTGAGGCCGTCACCGAGGAGGTTGAAGGCCACTATAACAGAGAAAATGGCGAATCCCGGAAGAAGAACCCACGGGTAGGCAGAGAGGGTATGAATGTTAGTAGCTTCAGAAAGCATATTACCCCATGAAGGGTAAGGTTCTTGGATTCCGAGCCCTATAAGGCTGAGGGCAGACTCTCCGAGTATGTAACTCGGAACGCTGAGCGTTGCGGCAATAATAACATAGGAGAGGGTATTCGGGATGATGTGCCGAAGGATTATGTACAGATGGCTACCGCCGAGAACCTTTGCAGCTTTAACGAACTCCTGTTCCCTTATTGATAGAGCCATTCCCCTTATTACCCTTGAAAGTCCTGCCCATCCGAGAAGAGAGAGAATTGCAACGATGATTATAAAGACAAGGACGCTGGGCATGTCTACCGGGAACATTGAGCGTAGAGCCAGCATTAGGTAAAAGGCTGGGAAGGCCATCAGTATCTCTATGAGCCTCATAATGATGTTGTCCAGCCTACCGCCGAAGTAGCCGGCGATGGAACCTACTAAGATACCTATGGAAAATGAGATAGCAACACCAATGAGGCCGATGCTTAGCGATATCCTCGTTCCGTAGAGAAGCCTTGAAAATATGTCCCTTCCGAGTCTGTCCGTTCCGAGTAGGAATATGTGTCCTCCCCCTTCAACGCCAAAGAGGTGAACGTCCGTCTTTATGAAGCCAAGGAGATAGTGAGTTTCTCCCCTTACGAAGAACTTTACAGGGTAGATCTTTGAGTAATCCGTCTCGTAAGTTTTTGTGACCGGGTCTACGAGACGGTGTCCGTAGACGAAAGGTCTCAGGTGAAAGTTTCCCTCTCTGTCAAAAAAGTGGAGGGGAGTCGGAGGGTGGTAAGGGTACTCTCTAAACTGGATATCGTAAGGGTATGGAGCTATAAAGTCGGCAAAGATGGCAATGAAGTATAGGAGAGAGAGGAAGACAAGGGAGTAAGCAGCGAGCTTGTTCTTTGTGTAAAGCCTTTCAAGGAAAGTAGTTTTACCTTCCAACTCTGCCCTCTACTTCCTTTTCCCTGATTCTTGGGTCGTTTAGGGCAAGGAGGATGTCCGCAATTAGGTTACCCACAACGAGCATGATTCCGCCGATGTAGAGGGAACCCATAACTAAGAAGAGATCCTGAGACATGACGGCGTCAAACATTAACCTTCCCATTCCCGGCCAAGCGGTGATTATCTCAACAAGGGCAGCTCCAGAGAGTAATCCGGCGATGTCAAAACCTATGAGGGTTAAGAAAGGGTTCATGGCGTTCCTGAAGGCGTGTTTCATGACAACTGTCCTGTAGGGAAGGCCTTTTGCTATGGCCGTTTTAACGTAGTCCTTGTTAAGTTCTTCTATGATAGTGCTCCTTACAAGCCTTAGGAGGCCTGCAATACTCCCTACAACGAGGACGGTGAGGGGTATAGCCATGTGCAAGAGCCTATCGGCAATCTTCCCGAGTAGGGAGAGCTCTTCGTAGTTTTCAGACACTACTCCCCCTATGGGAAAGAGTCCTGTTTTAGAGGCGATGTACATTAGTATGAACGCTAAAAAGAAGTTCGGTAGCGATATACCGAAGAGGGAGAAGAGGGTGATTATCCTGTCAAGGAGTTTACCGTTGTAGACTCCAGCAATGACTCCAAGGGGAACGGCAATTAGCCAAGAGAGGATAAAGGAGGAAACTGTAAGCTGGAGGGTGTTTAGTAGCCTTTCGCCTATCAGCTCTGTTACGGGTTTGTGGTAGGCAAAGGAGTAGCCAAGTTTAAACTGCAAGGCGTTAATTAGCCAGTGGAAGTACTGCAGGAGTAAGTTTTGGTCAAGGCCGTAAGACTTTCGGAGCTCCTCAATCGTCTCCTTTGAGATAGCAGGGTTCATCTCCAGCTGAGTAAAGAAATCCCCCGGAGCAAGCTTAATGACGATAAAGGAGACGAATGTCATTCCGATGACGACGAATAACATATGTATGAACCTTTTTAAAATATACCCTACCATCTTAAAAGATTTCTATATCTTTCCAGCAAGCGTTTACTATTTTTATGTTTTCTTTACGCCAATAACGAATGAAACGGGAAAAACCTTCATCATCTATAATAAGTATAAACTCCTCGTAAGGACTCTCTTCAGCTATTCTCAATAAGAATTCTCCGATAACTTGGCCTGAGAGGCTTAAGTCTACTTTTTCTTCTCTTTTTATTCTGTTAAGACACTCTTCTCTGAAAAGAGTATCGTCAGCGTTTACTAACTCTTTGTGAAACTCTCTGATAAATTTGCGTAATCTTTGAAGGCTGTTCCTATCTTTTACAGTTTTTGTGTTGAGAGTTTCATAGTAGATAGGCCAAAGAATATAGAGTTTTTTTAGCTTTCCGCTTTGTTTTGCTTTCCTTATACAGTTTAAGATATCTGTAGCCGCTTCGGCGTAAGAGTTGCTTTCTTTTCTCAGAATAGCGATTAAGAACCAACTATCCAGTACAACAAATATCCTCCTCATTTAACCTTCTTCCTCACTTTCAACCTCTACTTTTGCATATCCTTTCCAAGGAGGAGTCTTTTTTCTCTTACCAAATAAAAATTTTCCTTTTATTTTCTTTATTCCGTCTTCAAAACGAGAAAATATTATGTAGAACCTGTCGTTTTCCGTGACTTTCACGTTACTGAGTATCAGCTCTTTAACTGTTTTCTCTATATCCTCTTCGTTGTTAACTTCCAGTTGAAAAAATGCTAAGCATTCTCCGCACTCTTTAGCATCAAGTTTGTCTAAGAGGGTATAAAATCCTTCAAAATCTCCGTTTATGATATCTAAATCGTAGGCTAACCAAATAGCTTTTTTCATGATATATCCCTCTCGTATTCTGTTATTACTTGGTTACCGCACTGGAAAACTCTTTTAATCTTGAACCTTTTAACTGCGTCAAGGGTTTTAAAACCGTTGCCGGATACCAAGGAGGGAACATCATCCCCTCCGACGACTACCGGAAGGTGGATGAGCCTTATCTCGTCAACCAAGTCGTTCTTTATGAGCTCCCAGTTAACTTTACTGCCCCCTTCAACCATGAGCTTTTTTATTCCCATCTCGTAGAGCTTTTCAAGGAGCTCCACAAAGTCTACCCTGTCCTTCCCTGCAACGACAACCTTAGCTCCTTTCTCCTCAATGGCTTTCAACTTTTCCTTGGGAGCTCTCTCGGAAACTGCAATTACCGTCGGTGCGACGGCTGTATTTAGAACGTTTGACTCTAACGGGATATCTGCCGTTGAAGAGGGAATAATTCTTGTAGGGTTTTCTCCTTCAACGTAC
This sequence comes from Desulfurobacterium sp., assembly GCA_003978805.1. Taxonomy (GTDB): domain Bacteria; phylum Aquificota; class Aquificia; order Desulfurobacteriales; family Desulfurobacteriaceae; genus Phorcysia. Next base: position 777 of record QNYI01000125.1, on the reverse strand, counting down.
CTTACCGTTAAGTTTGGGTTATCAATTCTCACGGTGTTTGCACCGACCATTATGCCGTCACACTCGGCTCTTATGGAGTGGAGGTACTTGTTCGCTTCTTCATCCATCAGTTTCATTATCTCTTTACTGGAAACGCCCTTTGCAAGGGTTAGCTTCCCGTCAATGGTTACTTCGGAAACAATCACTACGTAGGGTCTCTTCATCACTACTCCTCGTAAACTTTACCATATCTTCTGTAGAGGTAGTAAACCCTGTGCATCAGTGATAGGAAAGTCATAACTGCGATAAACTCTATCCCGTAGCTTAGGGATTTGTGGAAGAAGGGGTAGAGGATAGAGCTTATAAATAGAACCGTAAACGTTTCGGGTCTGCCGAAGAAGCCCGTTCTCTCTAAGGGGTCTTTTATCTTTCCTACCTTTCTCTCCTCGTAACCTATCTCTGCGTAGGCTACCGGCTTTATGAAAGTGTGGAGCATAGTGGTGACTACGGCGAAGAGGGCTACCCACTCGGAAGAGTACCTGAAAGCAACCGCTCCGAGAACGAAGCCGTCAACCCACTTGTCGGCGAGCCAGTCAAAGACAGCTCCAAACTTTGTAGCTTTCCGGTTGTTAACTGCAACGTAGCCGTCGCATAGGTCAAGAACTCCCGAGGTAAAGAGGAGGAAAGCTCCTATAACGGGATGTCCCAAGTAGTAAAGGAAAGCCGCAAGGGTTCCTGTAACGATGGCCATTAAGGTTACCGTGTTTGGGGATACGTTTGTCTTTGCGAGAACCCAAC
>QNYI01000107.1 GCA_003978805.1 Desulfurobacterium sp. | reverse complement strand
TTTCTTTTTAATTGAAGCTTAACTCTCTCCTTGGGGAAGTTGGGCTATATTCACCTAAAGGTAACCCGGAAATTACGTCTATAACTGAAGATTCGCGGGCTGTTAGGCCCGGTTCCCTCTTCTTTGCCCTTAAAGGTTTTAAGACCGACGGGAACCTTTACATCCCGGAGGCGGTAAAAAGGGGAGCGGTTGCCGTTATTACGGACAGTAAAGAATCGTTAAAAAAGTTTAAGGACTTAGGTGTTCCGATAGTCCTTTCAAAGAACATCAGGAGAGATTTAGCCTTAATAGCTTCTAAGTTCTACGGGAATCCCTCTTCTTCCTTAAGAGTAATAGGGATTACAGGAACAAACGGAAAGACGACAACCGCTTACCTTCTCTATCACCTTTTAAACCGTCTCGGAAAGAAGACCGCAATTATCGGGACGGTAGAGTACGGGTTACCGGAAAGGAGAGTTCCCTCGGTAAGGACGACTCCCTCCCCCGTTACCTTTTTCCGTCTCCTTCGGGAATTTAAGGATTCTGGGGCTGAGTTTGTCGTCTGTGAAGTCTCCTCTCACGGTTTAAAGCTCCACAGGGTAGCCGGAGTGGAGTTTGAGGGAGCAGTTTTTACGAACTTAACTCCCGAGCACCTTGACTTTCATAAGAGTATCTGGGACTACTTTCTCTCAAAAGAAAAACTCTTTTTTATGACTAAGGGGATCGGAGTAGTCAACTCAGACGACCCCTTTGGGGAGCTCTTACTGATGTTAAGAACTCTCTTCCCCTGTAAGCTCACAAGTTTCGGGAAGAAAGGAGTTTTTAGGATAGAGGGTGTAGAGAACCTAAAGGAAGGCCTTTTGGTCAGGCTGAGCCAAAAAGGTAAGGTTTACCCCGTAAGGACGTCTCTGAGGGGTTACTTTAACGCCTATAACGTGGCTGGAGCCTTTTCCCTCCTTGTGGAGCTCGGCTTCTCCCCTGAGGATCTTTTGGGTCTTTTTGAGGGGATTTCCGTTCCCGGTAGGATGGAGGAGGTGGTAAAGAACGTCTTTGTTGATTACGCCCACACGCCGGACGCCTTAGAGAAAGTCCTAAAGGCCTTGAGGGAGTTTAAGAGAGGAAAGCTCATCGTCATCTTCGGATGCGGAGGGGACAGGGATAGGGAAAAGCGTCCCTTGATGGGTAGAGTAGCGGAGAAGCTTGCAGACTTTATCATCTTAACGAGCGATAACCCGAGAAGTGAAGATCCTCTCCAGATAGCAGATGAAATCCTCGCAGGTATAAAAGAGAAGAGTAAAGTGGAAGTTGTCCTTGACAGGAAGCTGGCTATAGAGAAGGGATTAAAGTTAAAGGGAGAGGAAGATGTTCTCCTCATAGCCGGGAAAGGCCACGAGACCTATCAGGAGATTGGAGGTAAAAAGTATCCCTTTGACGATAGAGAAGTGGTGAGAGAATTTTGTTGGTTACGTAACTTGTAGTTTCTACCCTTTGAATTAAATTTTATTTTTGACTTTTCTCTAAGGGAGCTCCTTTGAAGCCAGAGGATTTAGCAAAGATAACAAAGGGACGTTTAAGGGGAGAAAAGAACCTTTCAGTTTCCTCCTTTGAGTTTGACACGAGGGAAGAGGTATCCGGAGCTCTCTTCATTCCCCTAAAGGGAAAAAGGGACGGCCACGACTTTATAGAGGATGCTTTTTTGAAGGGAGCTCTCGGGACACTAACAGAGAAACCGATAAAAATTCCGCCAGAGAAGTTTTCCGTAGAGGTTGAGGACACCTTCCTTGCCTTTAAGCGGATTGCCCGCTTTAAGAGGGAAGGCTTTTCGGGAACTCTTGTGGCGATTACAGGAAGCGTTGGTAAGACGACGACAAAGGAGCTCCTATACCATCTATTTTCAGACTTCTTTAAGACTTACAGGAATAAAAAGAGCTTTAACAATATACTGGGGGTTACCTATACCCTTTCAAACCTTCCGGAAGGTACAGAACTTTACGTTCAAGAGCTCGGAACCAACGCTCCCGGAGAGATCGGAGAGCTTACGGCCTTTATAGAACCGGATGTATCCATCGTCACGGCTGTAGAAAAAGCCCACACGGCAGGTTTAAAGTCCTTTGACCTAATACTTTCAGAGAAGATGTCCATTACGGAAGGGGTTTCCGTATCTATCGTCCCTCACCCCCTTAGGGAGTTTTCTAAGTCTTCTGAAACTCTAACCTTTGGCAGTGAAGGGGATGTAAGGATTACTGATGTTAAGTTTTTGCCAGATAGAACCCTTTTTTCCCTTGAGTTTTACGGGAATCGTCTCTCCTTTGACTCTCCCGTTCCCGGGTACTCCCTTGTCAACGCTGCTGCCGTTGCCGTGTCCCTTGCGCTTCTTCTCGGAATTGATGTTAAGGACTTTCCGGAAAAGTTAAGAACATTCCGCCCTCCACAGATGAGGCTCTCCATAGAGAGACTAAACGGTGTAGTCCTTATAAACGACGTTTACAACGCAAATCCCCGTTCAATGGAGAACGCCATTTACGTTCTATCCCTCCAACCTATGGCCAAGGTTGCCGTTCTCGGAGATATGGCCGAGCTCGGGGAAATTTCCCGTAAGGAACACAGGAGGCTCGGGGAGCTCCTGAACAGTGCCGGTGTGTCAGAGCTCATCGCTTTCGGAGAAGAGATAGCTGAAGCTGTAGAGGCTTTTAAAGGCAACTCATTTCACTTTACAATCAGAGAAGAATTTATTAATCTTATTAATAACTACGACTTTTCAGGAAAGGCTGTTCTCGTAAAGGGTTCAAGGAAAAACAGGCTGGAAGAAGTTGTAGTGATAATAAGGAAGAGGTACGGGAGTTGAAGGTAGCCGTAGTTTACGGAGGGCCTTCCCCTGAGGCCGAAGTATCGCGGAAGAGTGCCTCCGGCGTTATTCTGGCTCTGAAGGAGAAGGGATACGAGGTTTTTCCTGTTGAGCTTGACACAAACTTTCTCAAAAAACTGGAGGAGATAAAGCCCGATAAGGTTTTTCTGGTTCTCCACGGGTGTCCCGGCGAAGACGGAACCGTCCAAGGTCTACTTGAACTTTTAGGGTTTGACTACACCGGTTGTAACACCCAAACGAGTGCCATCTGCATGGATAAAGATATAACGAAGAGGGTTCTCAAGACCTACGGCATTCCCGTTCCTGCCGGCGAGACTTACTTTAGTGAGGATGAGGTGGAGCTCTTGGAGCTCCCCTGTGTCGTTAAGCCGGCAAGGACAGGTTCAAGCGTCGGTATAAACCTTGCAAGGACGGAAGAAGAGTTCTGGAAATCCGTAAGAGAAGCCTTTAGCTACGATACAAAAATACTCGTTGAAGAGTACATAGAGGGTAGGGAGTTAACCGTTGGAGTTCTGAACGGGAAGGTACTTCCCCCTGTGGAAATCGTTACAGAGACAGGCTTTTACGATTACGGTGCTAAGTATGAGAAGCCGACGACCAACTACGTAGTCCCCGCTCCCCTACCTGAAAGGCTGGAGAAAAGGATTCTGAGGATTTCGGAGAAAGTCTACCGGGTCTTAGAGTGTCGGGGTGCTGTTCGGATAGACTTCCGCTTAGACGAGAAGGGAACGCCCTATGTGCTGGAAGTAAACACCATTCCCGGTATGACTGAAAGGAGCTTACTTCCCAAGGCTGCTCAGGCAGCAGGGATAGAGTTCCCCGAACTGATAGAGAGGATACTCAAAGTATGAAGAAACTCGTTCTCGCCCTCTCGTTACTGCTTATTGTCGGGGTGGCCGTTTACGGTTACGTGACTGCACCCCAAACGGTGGAACAGGTGGAGCTTGAGGTAGAGAGGGAAACGGGAAACTGGAAGCCGGAAATAAGCCGGTTTATCTTTACTTTGGTGAAGCCGGGGGAGAGGGTAGAGTTAGAGGAGCTTGAGTACCTAAAGGAGAAACTGGAGGAGCTCCCTTGGGTTGATAAGTGTTCTGTTTCGCTACTTAAGGGAGTTCTGAGGATAAAGGTCTGGGAGACTACCCCGGCGTTTGCTATATTTTTCGGAGGTAGCACCTACATTCTGAATAAAGATGGTTTCGTTTTGGATAAAGTTGCTGGTTTTAAGAATTTCTCTCCAATTTACTACTATAAAGGGAAAACCTCTCCGTTTACTCTTGATGGAGAGTTTGTTAAAATCAAACGCATAATCAGAACGGAAATAGAGTTAGTCAAAGAACGCCTGAAAACTTTTAAAAGTTTTCGGGAGAGGCCGGAAATAATCCTTACAGATGTCGGAGTG
>QNYI01000119.1 GCA_003978805.1 Desulfurobacterium sp. | reverse complement strand
CCTCCTTGAAACCGCAAAGGGTAACACCGCATACGAGATAAAAGACCCTTCAAAGATAGACCTCCTTGCAGATATCCTTGACGTAGACAAGTCCCTCCCCCTTGAGGAGAAGGCGAAGAAGGTTGCTGAAGGGGTTCTAAACAGCCTTTCCCAGAACGATACCTCCATATTCGTTGAAAAGCTTGCCCCCGAGAGCAGGAAGGAAGTGTTCAGAAAGCTCGGCATTATGCCTAAAGGCCCAATGCAGGAGCTCGTTGACTCCGTTACCCGCTCAATGACAAACATTGACGGAGACTACGTATCCTTAGCCCTCGCTGCCCTTAGGAACGGTGTAGCATCTGCCTTCGGCTCACTTGTCCCCTTAGAGATAATTCAGGACGCCCTCTTTGGAACCCCTTCCCCTCACGAGTGTCAGGTTGATTTTGGAATCCTTGACCCTGACTACGTAAACATCCTCCCCAACGGACACGAGCCCTTTGTAGGAATGGCTCTTGTTAAGCTGGCTCAGGATCCAGAAGTTCAAAAGATGGCAAGGGAGGCCGGCGCTAAAGGCCTAAGGATCGTAGGTTCTATTGAAACCGGCCAAGAAATGATGGCAAGGCTTGAGTGTAACGATGTGTTCGTAGGACTCACATCCAACTGGATATCCATAGAGTACTTCCTCTCAACAGGTGCGGTAGATGCTTTTGTAATGGATATGAACTGTTCCCTTGCAAACCTCAAAGAGTACGCAGACAAGTTCAAGTTTAAACTCATAGCCGTAACAAACATCATCGGTGTTCCCGGTTCCATCAGGCTTGAGTACAAGCCCGGCAAGGAGACGGAAATCGCAAAAGAAATTATCAGGCTAGCCATTGAAAACTTTAAGGAGAGGAAAAACGCTCCGAAGGCAGACGTATCAAAGTTTAAGCAGAAAGCTATCGTAGGTTTCTCTGCAGAGGCCATTATCAACGCCCTCGGCGGAAGCCTAAACCCGCTCCTTGAAGTTATAAAGAGCGGTGACATTAAGGGAGTCGTTGCTCTCGTTAACTGTACATCCCTTGGCAACGGTCCCCAAGACAGCATGACAGTCCAGATAGCCAAGGAGCTCATCAAGAGGGACATCCTCGTAATCGGAGCAGGATGCGGTAACGCAGGCCTCCAGAAGGCAGGACTTGAAACCCTTGAAGCCGTTGAAAAGTATGCCGGTCCTAAGCTGGCAGGAGTATGTAAAGCCTTAGGAATTCCTCCCGTCCTCTCCTTTGGAACGTGCACAGATACGGGAAGGATTATCATGACGGTTATAGCCATAGCTAACGCCCTCGGCGTTGACCCATCCCAGCTTCCGGTAGCTGTAACTGCCCCTGAGTACATGGAGCAAAAGGCCGTTATAGACGGCTTCTCTGCCGTCGCCATGGGACTCTACACCCACGTATCACCTGTTCCTCCTGTTACCGGCTCAGATAAGGTGGTAAAACTCCTGACTGAGGAGGTAGAAGGCCTTACAGGCGGTAAGATTGCCGTCGGTGATGACCCGGTTCAGGCCGCTAACGGAATAGAAGAACACATCATGAAGAAGAGAGAAGCCCTCGGTATATAACTCTAAAACTTCTAAGGCCCCCTCCTTTTAGGAGGGGGTTTTCACTTTTTGAGGACAGAAATGTCAAGGATAGAAAGGGAAAGAGAAACTTTAAGGAAAATGGTCTCTATCTACTGCTGGAAGAAGCACGGACAGGAACGGGGAAAGCTGTGCGCCGAGTGCAGGGAGCTCCTCAGCTACGCCTTTAAAAGGCTATCCCTCTGCCCTTTTGGAGAGGATAAACCTACCTGCAAGAAATGTCCCGTCCACTGCTATAAACCGGAAATGAGGGAAAAGATAAAAGAAGTCATGCGTTTTAGCGGTCCAAGGCTCATTCTATACGACCCGTTTAGCTGGCTCCTTCACGAGGTAAAGGAGAAGTTTCCTTTTAAAGGGCTAAGTCTTTGAGCAGTTGAAAGTCCTTTATTTTCACCTTACTGCCCCTTTTCTCTATAGCTCCCATACTTTTAAGCTTTGAGAGCATCCTTGAAACGGTTTCCTTAGTCAGACCGAGCTCCATAGCTGCAAGGTTCGTCCTGAAAACAAACTCCTCTTTTTCAGTTTCTTGTGCCTGTCTCAAGATGTAAGAGGCTACTTTGGAGAAGGCGTCTTTTAAGGAGAGGCTCTCTATAACGTTTGTAAGGTAGAGGAGTCTTTGAGCCATAACGGCCATAAGCCTCATACCGATTTCAGGATCAGCCTTTATAAGCTCAATGAAAGCGTTCCTCGGAATAAAGACGATTTCGGCGTCCTCTATGGCCTCAGCCCAAGCCGGAAAGTTAGAGCCCGTAAAGCCTGCCGCCTCACCGAAAAAGGCGGGAGGCGAAAATATCCTAATTATCTGCTCCTTGCCTCGGTTGGTTCTGTATATCTTCACCCTGCCTGACTTGAGGACGTAGAAACCTTCTGCCTTCTGAGAGGGGTTAAATATAACAGTTCCCTTTAAGTAACGCTTCAAGACAGAAATTCTTGAGAGGTTTTTAAGCTGTTCCTCTGTGAGGCCGGAAAAGATCGGAATCTGCCTCAAGAACTCCACGGTCATTCCTCCAAAACTTTATAAGATTATAACACACGAATTGTTTTTGAGGACTTGACACCGGCGGAGCTCTCCCTAAATTTATAGGCAGACAAAATTAGCACTCACTACAAGTGAGTGCTAAAAATCCGATAAAGGAGGGTGCGGGATGAAGCTCAAGCCACTCTACGACAGGGTAGTTGTAAAGAAGATTGAGGTAGAGCAGAAAACTGCTGGTGGAATCATCCTTCCCGATACTGCCAAGGAAGAATCTCAGCTTGGAGAAGTAATCGCCGTTGGTGAAGGGAAACTCCTTGAAAACGGTGAAGTAAGACCTCTCAAAGTTAAAGTTGGCGACAAGGTTCTCTTCAGCAAATACGCCGGAAACGAAGTTAAGGTTGAAGGCGAAGAGCTCCTCATCCTCAGGGAAGAGGACATCCTCGCTATCGTAGAGGAGTAAATCAAAAAAACCCTGTGAGGGAGGTGAGAGATGGCTGGAAAAGAGATTATCTTTGCAGATGAGGCAAGGCAGAAAATAAAGGCCGGTGTAGATAAACTCGCAAACGCTGTTAAAGCTACAATGGGTCCCGGTGGAAGGAACGTCGTCCTTGAGAGGAAGTTCGGTTCTCCGGTAGTAACCAAGGACGGCGTTACCGTTGCAAAAGAGATAGAGCTCCCGGATCCTGTAGAGAACATCGGAGCTCAACTTGTAAAAGAGGTCGCTCAAAAGACTTCTGACAAGGCCGGTGACGGAACAACCACAGCCACAGTCCTCGCTCAGGCCATCTTCAGCGAGGGTCTCAGGTTCATCACCGCAGGCGACAACGCCATAGAAGTTAAGAGGGGAATTGACGAGGCCGTTAAGGTAATCGTTGATGAACTTAAGGAAATCTCCAAGCCTGTAGAGACAAAAGAGCAAATCGCACAGGTAGCAACAATTTCCGCCAACTACGACAGGGAAATCGGCGAGCTCATCGCCGAGGCTATGGATAAGGTCGGAAAAGAAGGCGTTATCACCGTAGAGGAAGCTAAGGGTCTTGAAACGACCCTTGAAGTTGTTGAGGGTATGCAGTTTGACAGAGGATACCTCTCCCCGTACTTTGTAACCGACCCGGACAAGATGGAATGTGTCCTTGAGAACCCGTACATCCTCATCTACGGCAAGAAAATAAGCAACATCAGGGAGCTCCTTCCTGTACTTGAGCAGGTAGCAAGGGAAGGTAAACCGCTCCTTGTAATCGCTGAGGACGTTGAAGGTGAAGCTCTCGCTACGCTCGTAGTCAACAAGCTCCGTGGAACGCTCCAAGTTTGCGCCGTTAAGGCTCCCGGATTCGGTGAAAGAAGGAAAGCTATGCTCCAAGATATCGCAATCCTTACAGGCGGAACTGCCATTCTTGAAGACCTTGGAATCAAGCTTGAAAACGTTACCCTTGACATGCTCGGACAGGCCGACAAGGTCGTTGTTGATAAAGAGCACACAACAATCATCGGCGGTAAAGGTAAGCCGGAGGACATTGAAGGAAGGATTAAACAAATCAAGGCCGAGCTTGAAAAGGCTACTTCCGAGTACGACAAGGAGAAGCTCCAAGAAAGGCTTGCAAAGCTTGCAGGTGGCGTAGCTATCATCAAGGTTGGTGCTGCAACCGAAGCTGAACTAAAAGAAAAGAAGGCAAGGGTTGAGGACGCACTCCACGCAACAAGGGCTGCAGTTGAAGA
>QNYI01000144.1 GCA_003978805.1 Desulfurobacterium sp. | reverse complement strand
AAAAATCTTGATTGGGAAATGGGTTTTCTTTGGGGGTAATCACTTTGTTAAATCCAAACTCCGTACCTCGGCAAATTTCTTGAGAACTTTATCTCCGGTTTCTATCCCTAAGGAGTCGTTAACAACGTAGAAATTGTTTATGTCAACTATTCCCACCAAGAACTTCTTCTGTTGTCTTTTAAGGTTCTCAATAAACTCAAGCGCCTTCCGGAAGTTGGGGAGCTCCGTTACCACGTCGTAGCTGTAGATGTCTTCCATCTTCTCTAAGAAGTACTTTTCCGCCGTTATATCAAAGAGGAAGGCGATACCGGTTATTTCCTCCCTTAACTCGGCAGAGGAAGCAATTATCAGGACGGTTCGCTTGACTCCGGAAGGGGACTCTAATGGACCTATCCACTTGATAGTGAGCCGTTTTTCTACCCCTTCCCTGCTTAGGAGCTTTTTTAATCTCTTCCCTATCTCTTTTGGAAGAACCTCAGAGACGGGAGAGTTAATGATGGCTTCCCGACTTTTTTCTAATAGCTTTTCTAAAAAGTCGTTTGAGTATACGACTTTTTCCCTAAAGAGAAGTATACCTACAGGCACTTTGTCGGCGATATCGTTTAGAATTGACCCATCTGTTGGCAAGTGACGGAGGATTTCTCTTAAAGGTATACCTATTTCCACCCATAGGTTGTTCGGAAGTCTAATAAAAAATAGGAGTTTATCCTTCTCTCTTTTAACGAGGAACTCTTTATCGGAGGAGTTTTTAAGCTGTTCCGGTAATACGGCTAAGGTTCTGAATGAAAATTCACTCTCTTCCATTGTTTCCCCGACATTACTTTAAAGTTCCCTCGCTATTAGGTCGGCCAAGGTTTCCCTCTGTCTTATTAGCTTTGCCCTTCCGTTGTCTATCAGGACTTCTGCAGGCCTCGGCCTTGAGTTGTAGTTGGAGGCCATCGTAAAGCCGTAAGCTCCTGCGCTCAGGACTGCTAAGAGCTCCCCTTCTTTAAGCTGTGGGAGTTCCCTCTCCTTAGCGAGGATGTCCCCCGTTTCGCAGATAGGCCCTACAACGTCTGCTCTCTTTGTGGGTGAGCCATTTTGAGTAACGGGGACGATGTGGTGGTATGCGCCGTAGAGGGATGGCCTTGCAAGGTCGTTCATTCCGGCGTCAACGATGTAGAAGAGCTTGTTGTCCCTTTCCTTTTTGTAGATTATCCTCGTTAGCAGGATTCCGGCGTTACCGGAGATCCTCCTCCCCGGTTCAAGTATTAGCTTACAGCCGAGCTCCTTAACTACAGGAACTATCTGGGCAGAGAGCTCCTTGGCCGGTATGGGAGGTTCTTCCGGGTTATAGTTGATTCCGAGGCCTCCACCGGCGTCAAAGAGTTCTACCTCTATTCCGAGGGAGTGGAGCTCCTTAACCAAGCTTGCAACCTTTACTGTGGCCTCTTTAAAGACAGAAAGGTCTGTTATCTGAGAGCCTATGTGAAAGTGGATGCCTACGGGGTTTACCCACTTTAGCTCCTTGGCCTTTAGGTAAAGGCTGATTGCCTCATCAAGGGTAACGCCGAACTTACTTTCTTTTAACCCTGTGGAGATGTAAGGGTGGGTCTTGGGGTCAACCTCCGGGTTGACCCTGAAAGCTATCGGGGCTACTTTCCCGAGCTTTCCCGCTACTTCGTTTATTGTGTAGAGCTCTTGTTCAGACTCAACGTTGAACATGAGAATTTTACTTTCAAGGGCGTACTCTATCTCGTCTGGGCGTTTCCCTACGCCGGCAAAAACTATCTTTTTGGGGTCAATGCCTGCGTTTAGAGCTCTGAAAATTTCCCCTGCCGAGACCGTGTCGGCTCCGGCTCCCAGCTCCTTTAAAACTTTAAGGACGTGAACGTTTGAGCAGGACTTAACGGCGAAACAGGTTATATGGGGGACTTCACTGAAAGCTTCATCAAACTCTGAAAACCAGTATTCAAGTGCCTTTCTGCTGTAGACGTAGAGGGGAGTTCCGAACTCTTTTGCAAGCTCTTCTAACTTTATTCCTTCTACGGTGAGAGCTCCATTACTGTAGTAAATAAAAGGGTATATCTCTTTTACCATTTCCTTCTCCCAAAAGGTAGGTGTTAAAAAATTCTACTAAAATCACCTGAGAGTGTAGCGGATAGGAACTTCTACTGAAAACTCTTCCCCATTATACTCAGGAGGTAGGGGAGGAAAACGGCACTTTTTCATCAATTTAACTGTAGCCCTGTCAAGGATTTTACTTCCGCTTGAGGATACAACCTTTACTTCTTTCAGTTTACCCGTCCTGTCCAAGGTTATCTTAACCTTTACTATTCCCTCAATTCCCATTCGTCTCGCTATCGGTGGATAGAACTTTCTCCTCTCAATTTCTGCAACGAGCAGAGATATGTACTTTTCTCTGTTAAATCTCTTTTTGAGAGTAGGAAAAGGGCGTGGTTCTACTTGGGACTCCTGTGGAGTTGGTTTTTGTGCTTCTCGTTTTTCACCCTTTCCTTGAGTGCCCTTAAGTTTAGATGGCTTCTTAGGGGAAGGGCTACTCTGGGTATTCTTTTCAGGGACTTCTTCTTTATGAGTCTTTTCTGAGGCCTTCTTTCTATTTGGCGGAGGACTACTCTTTGTTGGTTTTATTTCCTTTCTTCTTTTAGGCTTTTTCGGAGGCTTTAGGGTTTTCTGTGTTCTTGGCAGATTTTGAAGAGATTGATGAGGAGGTTTTTCTCTCTTTTTTTCTGAGGAACTTAACATAAAGCTTAGCGTTACGCTCTCTTCTTGGTTTACCGGAGTTTTAATAACTTCCTGTTGCAAGAGAAAGGAGAGGACGAAGAGATGGAGTGTTAAGGACAGGAGAACAGAAAGTATTAAGCTCTTATTCATTTTACTGAGAGCCGTTTTTCCCTTGCCTTTTCAAAGAAGCTCTTAAGGCCTTCTCCATCTAAATTTTCTATAAGCTTTTCCACTTTCTCTATAGACTCTCTAAACGTTTTAAGGGCGCTTAGTAAGTTTTCCCTGTTCTCAATACAGATATCCCTCCACATAACCGGGTCACTCATGGCTATCCTTGTAAAGTCTCTAAAACCCCCTCCGGTAAGCTGAAAGAGGTCTGTGGAGAGTTCCTTAGAAAGCTTGTCTATTGCGTCAACGATGGAGTAGGCAACAACGTGGGGAAGGTGACTGACTGCAGCAAAGACCCTGTCGTGGTGGTAGGGATCCATTACAACAATTTCCGAGCCCAGCCTTCTCCACAGGTTTGCTACCTTTTCCATTGCAATCTTATCGGTGTTCTCGGTAGGGGTAATGATAAACTTTGCCCCTTCAAATAGGTTTTCTACAACGTTTTCAACGCCGGACTTCTCTGTTCCTGCTATAGGGTGTCCTCCGACGAAGGGAGCAACGCCTTTTAAAATTTCTTCACACTTGTAGACCAAGTGTCCCTTTACGCTACCAAGGTCGGAAACTATGGCATCCCTTGATATAAAGGGTTTAAGCTGTTTGAGGACGTTTTCGTACGCCCCTACCGGCGTGGCTAAAACGATGAGGTCGGCGCTTTCTGCTATGGAGTGTTTGATGCTACCTGAGTCTATCACCTCAAGTTCAATTCCTTTCTCTATGGCTTCCGGGTTTATATCAACGGCGGTTATCTTGCCGGGAAACCCTTTTAACCTTAGGTTCAGTGCGAAGGAACCTCCTATAAGGCCGAGGCCTACAATGCACACCTCTTCAAAGTTCCAGTCCAACGTTTAGCTCCTCTCCTGTAGGATTTTACGGATGGTGATTATTTTACAGGAGTTTTCAAGGGCAGAGAGGTATTTAAGGGCCTCTTCCGGCGTTTTACCGACCGCAAAGGGACCGTGGGACTTAATGACCGTTACAGGTGACGTTTTTAAGAGTTTCGGAATTTCTCTGGCTACCTCCTCCGAGGACACGACCTTTGTAGCCGAGAGAACGGGAACTTCTCTAAGTAAGAGCTTTCCCTCGGAATCAAGGGGGACAATAGGGTCAAAAATTAGTGAGCAGGCTACCGTGTAGGGGGAATGAGCGTGGAGGACGGCGTTTACCTCGGGGATTTCCCTGTATATAGCCCTGTGAACCTTTAACTCTATGGAGGCGAACCTGTCAAGCTCTTCATTTTCCTCCAAGGTCGTAACTACAAAGTCTTCAGGTGTAAGGTAGCCGAGCATCTTTCCCGATTTTTTTATCACTATGTAGTTCCCGCATCGGATACTGATGTTCCCTCCGTGGGTGTCTGTCAGTCCTGCCTCAAAGACAATTCTCCCTACTTTTACAAGCTCTAACCTTTCTTTGAGGAACGGAAGGGA
>QNYI01000062.1 GCA_003978805.1 Desulfurobacterium sp. | reverse complement strand
TTGTGGTAAAGGATAGCCTCCCCTATCTGCTCTTTTACCTTCATCAAAGGGTTTAAGGAGGATGAAGGATCCTGAAAGACCATTGCAACTTTCTTCCAGCGAAACTCTCTTAGAGCTTCCCCTTTAAGTGAGAGAACGTCAATCCCGTCAACGTTTATCTTGCCTCTGACTTTTAAGTTCTCCGGAAGTAACTTTAAGAGAGAAAGGGCGGTAAGGGACTTTCCGCTACCGCTTTCCCCAACGAGGGCAACCCGCCTTCCCCTCTCTACCTTTAGGGAAGCCTCTTTCACCAATTGGACATTTCCAGTAGAGACCGAAAGGCTATCAACGACTAAAGGCATCTAACTTCTACCCAGTAAGAGTTTTCCGAAAAGACATCGGGGTCAAAGTAGAGCTCCCTACACTCCACCTTCTTCCCAGAACTCTCCTTTGCACAAATGTAGTGGCTGACGATCTCAGGTAACGTTCCCAAGAAGTGGCCTTCGGAGCTCTGGAGGATGTAGGTAACCGGAGACTCCGGGTTTAACGGTTCTGCCTTTAAAACAACCTCCTGCTTATTTCTTATGACCCTCTCCCAGTTAGACCTGTAGACCCTCTTGGTCAAGACCGGGACAAAGTACCTGTCCTCTTTTGCAAGGAAGTGGTGAACGTTCTCGTACCCTTTAAGGGAAAGGAGGAAGGAAAGGAGCTCCTCCCGAAGCTTAGATCTACTTGCCCAGACCTTTATCCCGTAAGCTCCGATGAGACCCCAGAGTTCTTTTTTATCAAGGATATCCTTTATCTCCTTGCCGTAGAACTTTAAAAGGGCGGGAGCTCTCTTCCAGAGGGATTCTAAGGAAGAAAACAGCCTGAGGTAGTTTTCGGGAGTAAACTCAAACTCGCTCAAGCTCTTCAGTAACTCCTTTAGCTCAGATTTCAACCTCTTCCTGTAAAGAAGGCGCGAAAGGAGCCACTTACGGTTAATCTTCCTGTAGAGGATTTCAACCATCTCCCTGTCAAGGAACCAGTTAAGGTAGAGGGTTGCCTTTGAGAGCTCCTTGTCTATCACCGAGTCTACGGAGGGACGGAAAACTTCTCTCTCAAAAATCTCCGTAAAGAGAGCCCTTACGGTATCCTTGATGACAGAGACGAGCTTTTTAAAGCTCGTTTCAAGGTTCCTGCTCCTCAGGACTACCTCAAGCCTTAAATCCGCCCCTCCCATAACTTCAGAGACGCGGGGAATCATGAGAACTCCATCCTGCTCAGCAATTTCAAGGCTTGAGTAGGCAAGCCGAACGGGGAAGTAGTACTCAAGGCTCTGTGAGATGTACTCAAGGAGAGAGGCAACCGCCGACGCCACCTTTTTATCGTCAACTTGAATGAGCTTCTCCGACCTTAAGGGAAGTTCCTTTTCAACCTCCTTAGTAGGCTTACCCGGGTAGACCAAGAATCCCTTTTTAAACCTCTCCCAGAGAGCTATCTCCGGGTCTGAGTCAACAATCTTAAGCTCCTGCTTCTCCTCCAGTAGGTACTTTTTCGCGTTATCCCTTATCCTCTTAGCCCTTTCAAAGGCCTTAATCTCCTGCTTTGCAATCTCCCAAAAGCTACTCGTGTAGTGGGTAAACTCCCCTTCCAAGGGGTAGAAAAAGTTCTTCCTACCTTCAGAAAGGAAGCGGTAAGAGTTAATCCTCTGTAAGGCCTTGACCTTTAAAAGCTGAAAGTCAACAAGCTCAACAGTCTTCTCACCGGCAACCAAAAGGGAGGGAGAGTTGGGATACCTCTTCCTGAAGAGGAGAAGTTTCTCCTTTAAGTAGTTCTCGGTTACACCTTCAAAAGTGTAGGAGAAAATAACGAGAACCGTCTCTCCACCGCTTAAGAACTTCTCCGTCTTTATGGGAACGGAGAGCCTGTTTGAGAGGAACATCGCAAAGGGAAGGGCAAAAGGGTCGCCGGGGTAAACGGCATCCGGCTTAAAAGAGAGTTGCTTTAACTTCTCTGTAAAAAACAGTAGGGAATCCACTACAAGCTCCTGACGGAGCTCCTCAGCCTCAAAGAAGACAGAAGTGACAGCACTCTTAACCCGCATAACCCTTAAGAACCTCTCTCAAGATAGCGACTCCTTCATCAATCTCCTCCCGGGATATTACGAGGGGAGGAACGAACCTTAAAACGTTTCCTGCCGTACAGTTAATAATAAGTCCCCTATCAAGGGCTGACTTTACGATGTCCTTACACCCCACTTTACAGACAAGGCCGAGCATTAAACCCTTTCCTCTGACAGACTCTAAAACCTGCGGAAACTCCCCAACAAGTTCTTCAAGGAGTCCTTTAAGGTAATTACCCTTCTCCTCAACCTCCTCTAAGAACCCCGGCTTCGTTACCTCTTTCATCACGGCCACTCCAGCCCTTGTAGCCAGAAGATTCCCCCCAAAGGTTGAAGCGTGGAGTCCCGGCCTTAAAACCTCTGCGGCTTTCCCCTTAGCGACAATCGCACCGATGGGGACACCGTTTCCGAGAGCTTTGGCTAAGGTCATAACGTCAGGCTCTACGCCGTAGTGCTGGTAGGCAAAGAGTTTCCCCGTTCTGCCTATTCCGGTCTGAACTTCATCAAATATGAGTAAGGCGTTGAACCTGTCGGCAACCTCCCTTAGAGCTCTCAAGAACTCCCTACTCGCCGGAACAACTCCTCCTTCCCCTTGAATCGGCTCAACGATTATCCCCGCCGTTCTCTCAGAAACGACAGAGAGGAGAGAATCAACATCGTTAAAGTTGGCAAACTTGACCCCCGGTAGCATAGGCCCAAAGCCTTCGCTGTACTTACCCTGTCCGGTAACGGTTACAGCCGCCATCGTCCTCCCGTGGAAAGAACCCTTAAAAGCCACAATTTCATACTTTTCAGGGTCAAGTTGCGTTCCGTAACGCCTTGCAAGCTTTATAGCTCCTTCGTTCGCCTCCGCTCCGCTGTTGCAGAAGAAAACCTTCTCCCCGAAGGAGTTTTTACAGATAAGTTCTGCAAGTTCCGCCTGAGATTCTATGTAAAAGAGGTTTGAGACGTGAAGGAGCTCCTTTGCCTGCTCACAAACCGCCCGGGTTACTGCAGGGTGGGCGTGTCCCAAGTTGCAGACTGCAATCCCGGCAAGCATGTCAAGGTATTCTTTTCCTTGGCTGTCGTAGAGGCGACAGCCTTCCCCTTTAACAAAACATACCGGATAGCGGTTGTAAGTTTTCATAACGAACCTTTCCGTCCTCTCAAAAACGTCCATAGTTTACCTCCCGACCGGTAAAGGGAAGAAGCGACTAAGAACCAAGCTTTTTCTTGAGTTTGTCCTCAATTATATCAGCCTTGCTTTTAAGGGTAAGAACGCGGTTTATGTAGGAAACCCTTTCTAAGCTCCTTCCCGAGTACTCAACGACTATGTCAAGGGGGAGCTCCCGTTTTAAGAGCTCCGCCACGTAGTTGTCCTTAAAGTCTGCCACCGTCAGGTCAAGGCCACTTTGCTTCATTATCCTGTGAAATGTAACTTTCATCGTTGACGGGCGGGTGCTTAGAAGGGGAGAAACGGGTAATTTCGTCTCTTTTATCTCCCTTAACCTATCTGCGATTTCCTCATCAATTATGAACCTCTTTATCTTCTTCTCCTGAAGGATCGGTATCCCCATAAAGCTACCGTAGGAAGAAACCTTTAACTTACCTATCTCCGCAGGGGATAGTCCCGTCTTGAAGATGAGGAGCATTCCAGTCTGAAGGTCTGGAGAACGAAGCCGTAAGACGAGCTCCCTTAGCTTCTGAAATTCCTCCTCCTTTATGGGTCTAAACTCCTTAAACTCCCCGTAGTCGGGAGGCTGAAACTTTAACCTCCTCTTTACCTTCCTAAACTTTAAGTAGTGCTGTATGGCAGACATCGCCGTCCTGAAGCTCTTCTCGGTTCTGTAGCGAACAGAGAAGAAGGAGTAGAGCTTTTCCTCGTCAAAGTTCTTCACGTCAAAACCGTAAAAGTCAAGGAAGCTGTGAAAGTACCTTAAAACCCTCCGGTAGGTGTCTAAGGTGTTCTTGCTGTAGCCTTCCCCCGAGAGGTAGGAGAGAAAATCCTCCATTCGTCCCCTTTCCCGTAGAGTTTTGAGTAGAAGTAGTAGTTAACCGTTACCCTTTTAACGTAATTCCTCGTTTCCTGAAAAGGTATATAAAAATCAACGAAAATTACAAGGTCGTAGGGAGTTTTAATTTCTCCGAACTTCTTGAGGGCTTTCCTTATACGGGTTGGGCCGGCGTTGTAGGCAGCAGCGGCAACGGGGAAGAGCTTAAACTCTTTAAGGAGCTCCTTTATGTAGTAAGAGCCAAACTCGTAGTTCACCTCTGGGTCAAAGAGCTCATGAACTTGA
>QNYI01000080.1 GCA_003978805.1 Desulfurobacterium sp. | reverse complement strand
TTTTTGGTGGATTAGTTCTTTCTTTCTGAGTTAAACCTGCTTCGATTCTTGCTTGTTTTAGTTTAGCTAAGAATTTTTCATATCTCTTTCTGTAGCTATCTCCTTTCATAAATACCTAGTTCTAATTTGGTATTAGTATCTATAGTAACAAAAATAAATAGGATATCCCAAAACAGGATATCATAACATTCACCAACTCCTTAAGATATCGGTACTACAACAATATTATTCCAGTATTCTCATCCTCACTTAATTGACCATCCTAGTCTAACTTTTCAATCACTTCTTCTCCAATAACCAAGTAATATTTGCCGCCGAGGCGGCCGACGATGCCCCTTTGGGTTTCAAGGAGCTCCTCTCTATAGTGAATAGCCACGACTTCACCGATTACTAAATCCATAGGGGTATCGCCAATTTCAACGATTTCCTTTAGTCTACACTCTAAAGCTGCCGGAACGCCTTTTACTCTCGGAGGTTTAATTAGGACAGAGGGTTCAAGTTCTATTCCAAGCTCCTTAGCTTCGCTGACTTCTGGAGGGAAGTCCTTACCCGAAAGGTGCATCTTTTCAAGGAACTCTTTGGAAACGACGTTAATTACGAACTCTTTCGTTTCCCTTATGTTCCTCGCCGTGTCCTTTGGATTTCCGTCCTTCCTCTTACCGATTGAGACGATAATTATCGGTGGCTTGGTAGTTACGGCATTGTAGAAGGAGAAGGGGGCAAGGTTGACAACCCCCTCCTTAGAAAGAGTCGTAATCCAAGCGATAGGTCTCGGGACTACTGTATTAAAAATGAGTTTGCTCACGAGTTTCTGCTCGGCTTCGCCGACAACGGCAGTCTTTAACATTTCTCAATTACCTCCATGGCAGCTTTCAAGGAATCCCCGAGAGAAAACCTCCTGTAACCGAGTCTGTAGAGGGTGAGCTCCGTTACTTCTAAAGCCGTTAAAACGTCAAATACGTCAACGTAACCCATGTGGGAAAGGCGGAAGATTTTTCCTTTAAGGTGTGCCTGTCCGCCTGCAATTGTTACCCCAAACTCTTCCCTTGCAACCTTTACTACGTCCTGACCGTTAATTCCTTCCGGAGCGCAGATTGCAGTTACGCCGTTGGCTGGTTTCTCAGAAAAGAGCTTTAGCCCTATGGCCTCTACCCCTGCTCTTGTTGCCTTAGCAAGGAGCTCGTGCCTTTTAGCTACGTTTTCAAACCCCTCTTCCTCTATCATCTTGAGGGCTTCATTTAAGGCAACAACTAAGCTCGTTCCCGTAGTGTAGGCCGTTTGGCCTTTCTTCTGGTTCTTTAGTTCCTTCTTAAGGTCAAAGTAGTAGCTTCTCGTCTTTACCTCTTCAAGTCTTTTGAGAGCTCTCTCGTTTAAGGAGATAACCGCAAGGCCGGGAGGCGTCATAAGTGCTTTTTGAGAGCCGGTTATTGCAACGTCTATACCCCACTCATCGGTTGGAATGTCGTAGACGCCGTAGGCCGTAATTCCATCAGCAATTAGTAAAACGTCAGGGTAGTTCTTTAAAACTTCCCCTATTCCCTTTACGTCGTGGATTGTTCCCGTTGATGTTTCACATATCTGAACTAAAACGGCTTTTACGTCCGGGTTCTTTTCTATAGCCTTCTCTACCTCCTCAGGGTCTACGCTCTTGCCCCACTCAACCTCAACAACGACAGGCTTTACTCCGTAAACTTCGCAGAGCTCCTTCCACCTTTCACCGAACTTTCCCCCGACAACAACAACTGCACTATCGCCGGGATTAAACAGGTTAACTATGGCAGACTCCATAGCTCCGGTTCCAGAGGAGGTAAGGATTAAGACCTCTCCACTTGTCCTAAAGAGCCTCTTTAACCTCTCCCTCGTGTCAAGGAAAATCTCCTTAAACTCTGGGGATCGGTGGTAGAGAACAGGCCTTGAGAGAGCTTCAAGAACTCTTTCGGGTACCGTTGTTGGTCCCGGCGTTAAGAGTCTCTTTTTTATGACTTTCAACGTCATCCTCCTGATTGGTTTTCAAGAGAGTATTTTAAGGAACTTCATCACTATAGTCTTTTCGCCGTAGTTTGCAAAGAAGGCCGTAACTTTTGCGTTCTCTCCCTGTCCCTCAACTCTCCTTACAATTCCTTTACCGAATTTCTCGTGAAAGACTATCTTCGGCCTTTTTTCTCCTTTTACAGCCGAACGGGTAACTTCCTGCTGTTCTCTCTTAACGGCTTTTTTTCTCTTAACCTCCTTTAAAAGGTGAGGCGGTATCTCTGAGAGGAAGCGGGACTCCTTAGTATCTTTTAGGCTTCCAAAGACCCTTCTCTTCTTTGCCCGGGAAAGGATTAAGAGCTCCATCGCCCTTGTAACGGCCACGTAAAAGAGCCTCCTCTCCTCTTCAACTTCTTCCGAAGTATCTAAGCTCCTTGCGTGGGGGAAGAGGCCCTCTTCAAGTCCCGTTATGAAGACTATCGGGAACTCAAGTCCCTTAGAGGCGTGAACTGTCATAAGGGTAACTTTTTCCTCATCTTTAAGCTCATCTTGGTCTGAAGAGAGGGTTATCGTGTTTAAAAACTCAAGGTAGAGCTCTTCCCCCGTTAGCCTCTCCCTCTCTGCAAACTCTTGCAAGGTGTTACCGAGCTCCCTCACGTTCTCCATTCTTGATTCCCAATCCTCGGGGTGCTCCTTTCTCAAAAACTCTTCATAACCGGTGGCCACAACTATGAACTTGACGAGGTCATAAGGAGGCAAGGAGTGTAGCTTCTCTCTAATGTTTTGCAAGGTCATGATAAGGTCTGAAACTGCCCTTCTCTGCTTTTGAGGAAGCCTCTCTTTTAAGAGTTCTAAAGCCTTAAAGTTATTTTTTTCGTTCTGAAGGATAAGCCTTAGCTCCCTTTCAACTGCCGTTCCGAGGCCTCTCCTCGGGGTGTTCAGGATTCTAAATAGAGAAATCGTGTCAGTCTCAAAGAGGGCAACCCTCAAGTAGGCAATTACGTCCTTTATTTCTTTCCGCTCGTAAAACTTCACACCGCCGACAATCTGGTAGGAGATACCCTCCCTCCTCAAGGCGTCCTCAAGAACCCGAGACTGGGAATTTGTCCTGTAAAAGACCGCAATGTCTGAAGGACTTCTTCCCTTCTTTAAGAGCTGCTTAATGGTTGAAGCTACAAACTTTGCCTCTTCTGTCTCCGTTTCTGCTGTAAAGACCCTTATCGGCTCACCCTTGGGGTTGTCAGTAAACAGTACCTTTCCCTTCCTGAGCCTGTTGTTCTTTATGACAGCGTTGGCAGCGTCAAGAATCGTCTTTGTGCAACGGTAGTTCTTCTCAAGCTTTATGATTCTTGCATCGGGAAAGTCCCTTTCAAAGGAGAGGATATTTTCAATGTTTGCTCCCCTCCACGTATAGATGCACTGGTCTTCGTCTCCCACTACGCAGATGTTTCCCTTTTCTTTCGTGAGAGCTCTAACTATCTCGTACTGTAAGCTGTTCGTGTCCTGATACTCGTCAACGAGAACGTAGCTAAAGTAATTAGAGTAGCGCCTTTGGAGTTCTGGGTCTTTAAGGAGCTCTCTCCCGTAGATTAGAAGGTCGTCAAAGTCAAAGGCGTTACTCTCCTTAAGTCTCCTATTGTAAATTTCCAGAATCTCCTTAATGCGGTCGTAATAGACCGACATAGACTCTTCTGAGTAAAGGCCGTTCTTTACGTTACTTATAACAGAGGCTATGGCCGAGGGACTGTACCTTTCAGCGTCAAGGTTTAGGTCCCTAAGGATTTCCCTGATGAGCCTCCTCTTATCCTCCGTATCAAGAATTAGGAAGTTTGGGGAGTAGCCGAGCCGTTTGGCGTGGGCCCTTAAGAGCCTTACGCAGAAGGAGTGAAACGTTGCGACAAAGACGGGAGCTTCCTGTCCTATTATCCTCTCAACCCTTTCTTTCATTTCCTTAGCTGCTTTATTTGTAAACGTGACGGCCAAGATCCTTTCCGGCTTTACGCGGAGCTCCTTCACCATATAGGCAATTTTATAAGTGATAACCCTTGTCTTTCCCGAGCCTGCACCGGCCAAAACTAAAAGCGGAGAGTCAAAGTAAACAACTGCTTCCCTCTGCTGAGGATTTAAACCCTCTATAAGGCTTTTCACCCTTAGCTCCTCTGTTGATACGATTTCTTGAAGGTTATAATTTTATTTCACTGCTAAAAGAGAGAGTAAACAACTTGGCAGGGAGGGCAACGGTGTGAAAGTTAAGATTTTCTCCTCTACCAATCCTGTTCTTCAGCTGGCCTTTGAAGAAATAGCCGAGAAAATCACAAAAAAGCCGGATTTCGCCCTGATAGCGGTTTCTCCCCTCTACCCCGCTAAAGACGTCCCCTACTGTATAGAGAAAATACTGGAACTTGAAGAGGACAAATACTTAGGCTTTAACGCAGTAGACGCCTTTGAGAATATAAAGGTAATAGCCGGAGGAGTTGTTGCCTGCTTTATCTGGTTTGAGGGGAAGGGAAA
>QNYI01000064.1 GCA_003978805.1 Desulfurobacterium sp. | reverse complement strand
AGGGAGACAACCTGAGCGCTGTAAGTGATATCCTCAATACCTTCAAGCCCCGTTAAAGAACTCTCCCTCTGTAACTCCTTCTTAAGACGGGAAAAGAACTCCTCTTCAGCCTTTCCGTAAATCTCCTCAAGCTTCTCCTTTATCCTGAAGTCAAGAGCAACAAAGGGTTGAATCCTATAACCTGTTGTAAACCTTATTCTCTCCCGGGTCTGAACGTCGGAAGGATCGGCCATCGCAAGCTTTAGGGTCGGCCCTTTCCTGTCAAAGGGAACAACCACCGCCTTCTCTGCAGTGCTACGGGGAACTATCTTTATGAGTTCGGGAGGAATCTCCACCTCCCTCAGGTCAACCGGTGGGACACCAAAGAACTCAGAGAGAATAGAAAGAAGCTTCTCCTCGGGGACAATCTTCCTGTCAATGAGTTTTCTCTGCCAGTTATCTTCTTCTTTTATCAGCTCAAGGGCGATCCCTAAGCGTTCGGCAACAAACTCTTTAAGTCTCAGCTCATCAGCTTTATCTCGCATCGGTTACTCCTTAACGGCCTCAGAGAGCTTGTGAAGGAGCTCTGCCGGGTTCTTAACGGGGAACTCTATCCTGTCTACAAGGGTCGTTGCAGGAACGTCCTTCACCTTCACGCCCGTTAACCTATTTTTAAGCTCCTCCTTATCCTTTTCCTCAATGGGGAAGTCCATCCCCTTAATGGCAGTAAGAACCTCTACCGGCCAGACAATACCCAAGAGCTTGCCAACGTAGGTATCACATACGGAGATAACAAAAGGAACGTAGTCGTTACCGTCCTTAACCTCCCTGTAGGCAAGCTTGGCAAGTCCACCGGCAGTGTGAACCTTTACTTCCTTGCTCTCAAGTTCCCCTTGAAGTTTCATAAGGACAAGTTCCGGGTCTGCAGAGAGCATGTTCCTTACAGTCTGCTTCGTAAGGCCTAAAAACTCAGCAATCTCATCCTCCGTTTTTAAACCCTCTTCTTTCAGGACAACGGCGTAGGATGCCTCCATCAAGCTGGGTATCCAAGTGAGGTTCCTGTACTCAAAGAGCTTTCTGGGACCGCCTATAATTTCAAGGGCTTTCAGGAAAACCCTCAAAGCGAGGGTATCGTAATCAGTTTCCCTCGGCTCAACCTGAATAACCATAACTACCTCCCCTATTTCGGTTTTTACGCCCCTTGCCTTAATTATACATAAGTTCAAAGTTGGTAAAATGGTCGCGCAAAAAAGGATCGTCGGAGAAACATGGTAAACAGAAGGGACGTTCTAAAGGCCCTCTTAGGCGGTAGCCTCCTTTCTGCCTTCGTAAAGGAAGCTGAGGCCAAGAAGGGTGTTCCGGTCATTAAAAGAGTCCGTTACTCGTCCACGGAAGAGAGAACAAGGATAGTCCTTGACTGCACCGGTAAGGTAGAGAAGAGTGACATTAAAACGAAGCTAAAAGGTGAAGTCCTCTGGATTACCGTTAAAAACGTTAGAGCTAACCATCTGGTAAGGAAGCTTAAGAGCCCGTTAGTTTCAAAGGCAGAAGTCATCCCCATAAACCGCCGTTTGGTAAGGGTAAAAATACTTCTGAAAGCTCCCCATAAATTTAAGGTATTTGCCCTAAGAAGCTGTAGAGGTAAACCGTTTAGGATTGTCGTTGACGTCTTGCCGGACTTCGTAGTAACCGAGTGTGAAGTAAGGAAACAGGTAAAAAGGGTTGTTGTCATAGACCCCGGCCACGGCGGGAAAGACCCGGGCGCCGTCTGGCCTATCAACTCATACCATCCGAAAATAAGGGAAAAGGACATTACGCTGGCAATAGCTCTACGGGTTAGGAGAATTCTTAAAGAACACCCCAACATAGAAGTAATCATGACAAGGACGAGGGACGTTTACGTCCCTCTCCTAAAGAGGGCGGAAATCGCCGCAAAGTCATGTGCCGATGCCTTTGTAAGCATCCATGCCGATTCTATGCCGAACTTTCCCGACTGGAGCGGAGTAACGGTTTTTAAGGCATCTCCGAGGCTCTTCGCTAAAGCCCAGCTCGTTGCAAAGAAAGTCGCCCAGAAAGTTAGACTATGTAACGACGTTATGTGCTGGAGTATCAGTCCCCTCCTCATTAACATGGCAACGACGGTAACCTTTGTTGAAAGCGCAAGGTTGGCAGAGGCGATAGTGGAGAGCCTAAAAGCTCACGTCAACGACGAGCTCGTGAACGGTATTCGGGATATGAGGAGGAATATCCTCGTCCTCAAAACCCCCGGAAGGCCGGCCGTCCTCATTGAATCGGGGTTCTTAACGAACCCAAAGGACAGGAGGAGGCTCATCCAGAGTTGGTATCAGGAAGAGGTAGCAAGGGGCATCGCCAGAGGAATCGTTAAGTACTTTGAATCTCTAAACACAGTAGCGTACGTGAAGGAGTAGAGCCGTGAAGTTGGAGCTAAAGGGGAAAGCGCTAAAGGGTAGCTTAAGAGTTCCTTCAGATAAGTCCATATCCCACAGGGCGATAATGCTCGGAAGCCTAAACAGGGGAGAGGTCGCCATAAGGAGTTTCCTGCGCTCAGAGGACTGTATGAACACCCTAAAGGCCTTTGTGGAGCTGGGCGTAGATATAAGGGACAGCGGAAGCGAGATTTTAATAAAGGGTAAGGGAAAGTACTCCTTAAAGGAGCCTTTTAACGTTATAGACCTCGGGAACTCGGGAACTTCCATCAGGCTAATCTCGGGGATCCTTGCAGGACAGCCTTTCTACTCCGTCCTTACGGGTGACCGTTACCTTAGGAAACGCCCTATGGACAGGATAGCAATCCCCTTGAGAGAAATGGGAGCTCTAATCTACGGTAGAGAGAACGGCAAGTTCCCACCCCTCACGATTATAGGTAAAAGACCACTTAGAGGGATTAACTATAAGAGTCCTAAAGCATCGGCGCAGGTAAAGTCCGCAGTCCTTTTAGCCGGCCTCTACACAGACGAACCGGTTTCGGTAACGGAACCGGCAAAGAGTAGAGACCATACAGAGAGGATGCTTTCGGCCTTTGGAGTTGATGTAAGGGTAAACGGCCTAAAGGTTTCATTGGGAGAAAAGAGGGAGCTCTCGGCCGATTTAGAAATTGACGTTCCCGCCGACATATCATCTGCCGCCTTCTTCATGGTAGGAGCGGCCATTACCCCTAACTCTGAAGTTACCCTTAGGGACGTGATACTAAACCCGACAAGGACGGGAATCCTTGACGTTATGGAGAGAATGGGAGTTGAGCTAAGAGTGGAGAACGTAAGGAACGTTTCCGGTGAAGAGGTCGGAGACATTACGGTATCTTACTCGCCGGAGCTTAAAGCAACGGTAATAGAAGGAGAGGAGATTCCGCGACTAATTGACGAGCTCCCCGTTATTGCCCTCCTCGCAACTCAGGCAGAGGGCGAAACCTTAATCAAGGACGCCACAGAGCTCCGGGTTAAAGAGAGTGACCGCATAAAGTCAACCGTTGAAAACTTAAAAGCGATAGGAGCTATCGCGGAAGAACTCCCAGACGGAATGATTATCAGAGGAAAGTGCAAGCTAAAAGGAGGGAAGGTTTCCTCTTACGGTGACCACCGGATAGCTATGACCTTCGCAATAGCTTCTTTAATTACCGAGGAAGCCGTTGAAATAGACGATACAGACTGCGTTGCCACATCTTACCCGGGATTCTTTAATGACCTCAAGAATCTCTTAGAGTAGCCTTCCGGCTACGCTTATATTTCTACCGGAAACCATAAGAAGGTAAAGCCATGAAGAAACCCGAAGTTTTAGCACCGGCCGGCAATCTTGAAAAGCTCAAGTTTGCCGTAGATTTCGGAGCTGACGCCGTTTACCTTGGAGGAAAGGTTTTCAACCTCAGGGCAAAGGCGGGAAACTTCACCCTTGAAGAGATGGCCGAGGGTATTGAGTATGCCCACAGAAAAGGCAGGAAGGTCTACGTAACCCTCAACGCCTTTGCAAGGAACAAGGACTTTAAACAGCTGGAGGCATTTGTAAAGGAAGTAAAAGAGCTGAAACCGGACGCCTTCATCGTTTCAGACCTCGGAGTTTTGGCAACGCTAAAGGAAATAGCTCCAGAAATTGACATTCACATAAGCACTCAGGCAAACGTTACAAACTACAGAGCCGTTAAGGTTTTTAAGGAACTGGGAGCAAGTAGAGTAGTTGTTGCAAGGGAACTCAGCGTAGAGGAGATAAAGGAGATAAAAGAGAAAGTTCCCGACGTGGAAGTGGAGGTCTTTGTCCACGGCGCGATGTGCATGGCGTACTCAGGAAGGTGTCTCCTGTCAAACTACCTATCCTACAGGAACAGCAACCAAGGGGCGTGTTCCCAGAGCTGTCGCTGGAGGTACTACTTAGTTGAGGAGAAAAGGCCGGGAGAGTTCATCCCGATAGAGGAGATGGAGGATATACCGGATGAAAGGTCGTTTGAGGATGAGATACTGAGGGAGGAGGTGGAGGGGATAGTTTATGAGGCGATGGAGGAGTT
>QNYI01000063.1 GCA_003978805.1 Desulfurobacterium sp. | reverse complement strand
CATTTTCCTGAGTAAAAAATTAAAAAAGCAACTTGATAAATTTAAACTCCGCTTGCCTATTGTTGGACGGCTTCTCTTTTACGTGGAGCTCCAGCGCTTTTTAGAGGTTCTCGGAAGTTTGGTATCTTCCGGTATTCCAATAGTAGAGGCAATTTCAGTTTCCGGTGAAACTGTCAAAAACATTTACCTTAGAGAATTAATATTTACCATTAAAGAGGAAATAAAAAGGGGAATTTCCTTTAACAAGAGCTTCTCTTCTGCTTTTCCTCAAACCCTTAATCTGGTTATTCACCTTATTAAAACGGGGGAGGAAACCGGTTTATTTGGTGAGATGCTTTTAAAAGCTTCCCGTTTTTTACAGGAAGAGGTAAAGATAAAAGTCAATAACTTGACATCCCTCTTGGAGCCTGCTATGATGCTGTTTGTAGGTTTAATAATCGGTTTTATAGTATACTCGCTCTTACTTCCTATCGTGAGCTTAAGTACCATCACGGGAATAAGAGGATAGAATGAAGTGGTTAATAAGGTTTTTAAAGGGAGGAGGATACCACCTTCCGGCTATTGATATAGGCACTTATAGCCTTAAGCTTGTTCAGCTTGAAAAGAAAAAAAACGCCTTTAGGCCTGTTATTTACGGAGAGCTCGTATACGAGGAGCAGGTCTTTGCAGGAATGGAAATAATTGACAGGTTCATACTTGCCAACTATATAAGACAGCTCGTTGAAGAAAACGATGTAGAAGAGAGGGATGTAGCCATCCACGTTCCCCTTGCCGCTTGCTTTTACAGCGTTATAAGCGTACCCTCTTTAAAGAACCCGGAAGAAGCGGTAATGAACTACATGCAGAGTATCATCACGCCGGAAGAGCTTTCCCAAGTTAAAATAGACTACAAGGTTTTGCCCATCTCTATAGAGCAGGATACCGTTGACATAGCGATAGCTGCAGTAAAGAAGGATTTCCTTGAGGAGAGAATATCGGTTTTAAAGCAGGCTGGACTTAATCCCGTCGTCATAGATATAGAGCCTGCCGCTATTACTAACCAGTTTTACCTTAACCACCCGGAAAGCATAAATGTTCCCGTCTGCATAGTTGACATAGGGGCTTCCTTTACAAAAATAGTTATCGGCTTCGGGGGATACCCATACACGACGAGGAACTTAGAGCTCGGAGGTTTCTCCATAACGGAACAACTTCAGAAGGAGTTTATGCTCAGTAAAGAGGATGCGGAGGAGCTTAAGAGGGGGAACAACGTTAAGGAGATTACTTACGATGAAGCCTTTGAGAGAGTTATTACGAAGTCTGTCAAAAAAATAGCTACAGAAACTATGTGGACGATAGAGAACTTTAAAGACCGTTTCAATTTAGAAGTTGATACCATCTACCTTTACGGCGGTTCTTCAAAGATAAGGGGGCTCGTTGAAGAGTTTAAGGCATTGACGGGGAAGGACGTCTTGGTAGGTTTCCCCTTTAGCTTTGCCGGGATGACCGGTTACGAGGAGTACGAAATTGCTGTTGGACTAAGCCTAAGGTATAAGGGTGACAGCAATGCTAAGATTTAACTTTGCCGATGTTAAAGAGTCTCGTCTTGAAAAGTACATAAAGCCCGACGTTATATTTGCGGTGCTTATCGTGATGCTCGCTTTAGCCGTCGGCGTTATGATGGAGAACAACTTGAGGGAGGAAATATCCCTCGTAAAGAGTAAAATATCCCAGCTTGAGGCCGAGAAACGTCGTTTAAGGAAAATAGGAAGACAGGAAAAAATTTTACGAGAAAAACAGCAGGAGCTTGAAAGAAAACTCTCCATCGTTCGCGAGCTCAGCGAGAAGAGAAAGGTGCCGTCATTCCTTTACTTCTTTGCCGATCCTGAGAATATGCAGGGGGTTTGGCTAACGGCCTTATCTGTAAAGGGCAACAGGCTGGAACTACAGGGTAACTGTAGAACTTTAGATGAGATGTATCGTTTCATAGATAAGGTTGATAAGAAACTTGGCACGGTAACTTTTAAGGAGGCGGAGCTAAAGACCTTTGAAGAGGAGAAGCTAAACCTGAAAATTAATTTTTACAACTTCCGTTTAAGTGCGGAGCTAAAAAATGGAGTTTCTAATTAGTCTTTACGAGCGCTGGGTAGAGATTCCGAGGTGGCAGAAGTGGCTAATCATTTCTGCCGTAGGGTTGGTTATCTTTGCTTTGCTCTACTACATCCGTATCGTTCCCCTTCAGGACACTCTGGAGGCCGAGAAGAGGAGGATGGAGTCCCTCTCCTTGGTGGTTAACAGGCTCAAGACGATAGAGAGAAGGAAGCTTGACCTTGAAAAGACAATCAGGAGACTTGAAGGAAGGATTAAGCAGCTGGAAGCGGAGCTCCCTTCTGGCAAGGAGGAGGTTAGCAGAATTATAAAGTCTATTTCCGATGCCGATAGCGGTGTTCAGGTTGTAAGCATCCTTAGGGGAGCTCCCGTAGAGAAAAAGTACTACGTAGAGATTCCTTACACCCTCAAGCTCAAGGCCACCTACCCGGAATTCCTCTCTTGGTGTGAAAAGCTCGCAAAGGCAAACAGAATCCTTAACTTTGGAGATGTATCCTTAAAAGCTATCGGTTCAGAGTCTAAAAAGGAGAAGGAGAGTAGTGACAGGTATACAACGTTAATAGACCTTCAGATAAAAGCTTTTAGCCTGAAGAGGTAAGGATGGAGCTCTCTTTAAGGATAGTTTTTGTGCTTTTAATACTCTTAGTTGGGACAGGGGTTAAAGCTCAGGAAGACCCCTTTTTTGACCCTATAAAGGCAACGGTCAAAAAGCGCTTGGAGCTCGTAGCTAAAGGACAGAAGGCCGTTCTCAACAAGCCGGTGACTGTAAACATGTTTAAACCGGTCATACCTGAGACCCTTGACCACTATACCATTGAAGGCGTAGCCGGGAGTAAAGGGCGTTACTACTTAATCATTTCTGATCCAGTTACGGGTAGAACCTTTTTCCTTAAAGAGGGGGATGCTGTAGCTCCCGATACGGTAATAAAGAAGGTAACCTTTGATAAGGTAATTCTCCTTAAGTACACGATGGAAGGCGGAAAGCTCAAAAAAGAGACTGTAACTTTCAAAGTGGATACGGAGGGATAAGATAATGAACAGGTGGCTTCTTCCCTTGGCTCTCCTGCTGTTTGCTGAGGTTGCAGATGCGGGAGTTATAAAAAAGGTGGATGCGGTTTTTGATGGAGAGGTTCTTGAAATAGACTTTCAAAAAGAGGGGGAGTGTGAGGCACTTCCTTTAATCAGCGAGGGAAGGAGGGTAGAGTATAAACTTGAAGGTTGCAGGATAAATAGACCTTTTACAATAGGTAAGAGGGGAGATTTAATTAAAAGAATAGACATAAAGCCAGTTAACGGGGATACACTTCTCAGTGTAAAGCTTAAGAAAGAAGGTAAAGTCCAAGCGGACGTTTCCGGCGATACTATAAAAATTGTTGTTAAGCCATCTAACTACGTTAAACCGGAGCTCACTGTTACCCGAATCCCTAACGGAGAGAGGTTAGTAATAGACTTAAAAATAAAGCCTTTGGGAGTTTCTTACATTCGCAAGGGTAACACCTTTGAAATAAGCGTTGCCGGAGTGAAGTTTGAGGAAGGGAGCTCCTCACCATACTCTAACTTTATTAAACTTGTGAAACTCCGCCCTGCTAAAGGTGGAGGAGTTATAGATGTAACCCTATCTCAGAACGTTAAAGGCGTAGAGCTAAGTACGAGAGGAAGCAAGGTAATACTTAACATCTACGGGAAAAAGGTAAAAGTTGCTTCAAAAGGAACCGTTCAGAAAGAAGAATCTACAAAAGTTTCTCTAAACTTTACCAACGCTGACGTTAGGGCTGTAGTCAAGGCTATAGCTCAAGTTGCAGGAGTGAACATCGTTTTTGACCCGGAGGTAAAAGGAAACGTCAGCATCAGCTTTAAAAAGCCGGTCTACTGGAAGGATGCTTTAAAAGCTGTCCTTGATCCTTTAGGACTTACCTACGAGGAAACTGGTGAGTATATGAGGATTCTACCCAAGTCAAAGATAATAAAACAGGAAGTAATGGAGCCGGTTAGGACTTTTATACTCCCCCTTAACTACGCCGATGCAGTGAAGCTTAAGAAAGAGCTTGAGAAGCTCCTCGGTGCAGACAAAAGGGAAGTAATAACAGTAAACAAGGAGACCAACTCCCTCATCCTTAAAGTTACAGAGTCTCACTACCGGGAAATACTCAAAATAGTAAGAAAGGTTGACAGACCGGTTAAGCAGATACTTGTAAAAGCTAAAATTGTCCAAGTGGAGAACAGCGCTACCAAGGACTTAGGCTTTTCTTGGTTTGTCAGCGGTTACAATAGGCTCGGTGACAATCTTCACTCTACCTACTTAAGCGGTAGTTACGGTTTCTGGAAGGAGGATACCCCTTTCACCCCGATAATTACTCTCGACACCTACGGGAAGGTTTCTCAGATACCTGCAACGCCGGGGACTT
>QNYI01000118.1 GCA_003978805.1 Desulfurobacterium sp. | reverse complement strand
CTCCTTATCTCCTGTAAGGACAGAAAAGGTATCCTTGCAAAAGTTACAGGTTTTATAGCACAAAACGGCGGAAACATCCTCCACGCCGACCAGCACATTGATTTCCAAAAAGAAATCTTCTTTATGAGGATAGAGTGGGACTTAACCTCTTTTAAAATACCCAAGGAAGAGATAGCTCAGGAGTTTGAGCCCATAGCTAAGGAATTTGCGATGAACTATCAGCTTCACTTTAGCTCTACGGTTCAAAACGTTGCAATATTCGTTTCTAAGTACGACCACTGTCTCCACGATCTTCTCTACCGTTTTAAGGCAGGAGAGCTTAAGGGGAACCTGAAGCTTGTAATAAGCAACCATCCCGACTTAAAGGAGCTCGTTGAAGCCTACGGCGTTCCCTTCTACTACTTTCCCAAGACAAAAGAGACAAAGTTAGAAGTGGAGAAGGAGGAGATAGCACTCTTAAAGAAGGAAAAGATTGACCTTATAATTCTCGCCCGTTACATGCAGATACTTAGTGACAATTTCGTAAACCAGTTTAGGAACAGGATAATAAACATCCACCACTCCTTCCTCCCGGCCTTTGTAGGGGCAAAACCCTACCACAGGGCCTATGAAAGGGGGGTGAAGATAATCGGAGCTACGAGCCACTACGTAACGGAGGAGCTTGACCAAGGCCCAATTATTGAGCAGGATGTTGTAAGGGTGAGCCACAGGGACACTTTGGAAGACATGATAAGGAAGGGAAGAGACCTTGAGAAAATAGTCCTTGCAAGGGCTGTCCGGTGGCACCTTGAAAACAAGATACTCGTTTACGACAACAAAACAGTTATATTTGATTAAAGGTTAAAACCTTTTTCATCCCGTCTACTATCGGCTTGATTAAGTGATATTTCGTTTTTAGGCTTGCCCTGTTCACTACCAGCCTTGCCGTTGAGTGGAGGATTACGTCAACTTCCCTTAAACCGTTTTCTTTTAGCGTTGTCCCTGTCTGAACAAGGTCAACGATTCTGTCGGCAAGACCGACTAAGGGTGCAAGCTCCACCGAACCGTATAGGGTGATTATCTCCGGGTGAATACCTTTACTCCTGAAGTACTTACCGGTGATCCTCGGGTACTTAGTTGCAACCCTTATAAAGGAAAGCTTCTCTACATCGTAGGGCTCTTTTATATCTACGGGTTCGGCAACCGAAAGCCTACACTCGCCAAATCCGAGGTTCAAAGGCTCGTAGAGGTCGTAACCCTTCTCCTCTATGACGTCCTTACCGGCGATCCCAATATCGGCAGTTCCGTAGTAGACGTAGGTAGGAACGTCCATAGGTTTAACGAGGATAAATTGGAAGTTTCCCTTTACGAAAACGAGCTTACGGGTCTGGCTTAGAACTTCTGAAGCGTCAATGCCTGCCTTTATCAGGAACTCTACGGCGTCTTTTAAAAGTCTTCCTTTGGGTAGCGCAAAAGTTATAGTCTCGTAACTCATCTTTTCTCCTTTAGTAGGGAAGTTCACTCTTTTCCCTCCGAATATCCGCCCCAAGGGAACGGAGCTTTACTTCAAGTTTCTCGTATCCCCTGTCAAGGTGGTATATCCTGTAAACCTCAGTTGTATTCTCTGCAGCAAGGCCGGCTATTACAAGGGAGGCACTGGCTCTAAGGTCTGTTGCAGTAACCTTAGCTCCTACAAGCTTTTCAACCCCCTTAACCACAACGGTGTTCCCGTCAATTGTAAGGTCTGCACCAAGACGGGAGAGTTCAAGAACGTGCATAAATCGGTTTTCAAATATGGTCTCCTTTATAACAGAAATTCCCTCTGCAAGGCACATAGTCGCCATAAATTGGGCCTGCATATCCGTCGGGAAGCCGGGATAGGGCTGTGTAACTATGTTGGTTCCCCTGAGTCTACCCTCTTTTCTGACGAGAACCTCTTTCTCTGAGAGCTTTTCTATTTTAAGTCCGGCCTCCTCAAATTTCTCTATTACGGCGGTAAGAACCTCGTAGGGAAAGTCCTCTATCTCTACCTCTCCTCCGGCTAAAGCAACCGCCGCTAAGAACGTTCCCGCCTCTATCCTGTCGGGCATTACTGAGTAGTCTATCTTGCCTATCTCCTCAACTCCGTTTACCTCAATGACGTCGGTTCCCTCTCCCTCTATCTCGGCTCCTGCAGAGCGTAGAGCTCTGGCAAGGTCAACGATCTCAGGTTCCCTTGCAGCGTTCTTTATGACGGTCTTTCCCTTTGCAAGGACGGCAGCCATAAGGGCGTTTTCGGTTCCCCCGACGGTAGGGAAATCAAAGGTTATGTCTACCCCCTTTAGCCTACCGCTGACTTCTGCGGTTATGTAGCCGTGGTCTATCCTGATATCGGCTCCCATTTTTGAGAGAGCTCTAAGGTGGAGGTTAACTGGGCGAGCTCCGATAGCACAACCTCCCGGCATTGAGACCCGTGCCTTGCCGTACCTTGCAAGGAGAGGGCCAAGGCAAAGGATAGATGCCCTCATCGTCTTCACGAGCTCGTAAGGTGCCTCTGTCTTTATGGAGTTTCCCTGACGGATAAGAACCTCAGAAGGTTTCCTCTCAACGGTAAAGCCCATACGGCTCAGTAGCTTACAGCTCGTATCTATGTCCTTTAAGTCGGGAACGTTTTTAAGGTGGAGCTCCCCCGAAAGTATCCCTGCAAAGAGGATAGGCAGGGAGGCGTTCTTTGAGCCTGAAATCTTTACCCTCCCTTTAAGCTCTCTACCACCCTTTATTACAAACTTCTCCATCACCCTGTTCTCTCCAAGTTACTTTACAGCCGATACTACCCTATCTATACCTGAGATGTCTTTGTGGAACTTTATACCTTTAAAGCCACAGAGTTCAAGGAGTTCCTTCACGGCTTCTGCCTGTCCTTCCCCTACTTCAAGGGCTATTAGACCGCCGGTTTCAAGTTTTTCATAGCTTTGAGGTATGAGCCTCCTTATCACTTCAAGGCCGTCTTTTCCGCCAAAGAGAGCAACGGCCGGCTCAAACTTCTTAACGCTCTCTTCAAGTTTTCTATCCCCCAACGGCACGTAAGGGGGGTTAGATACAACAACGCTAACGGGAGGTTCTATACTTTTAAGGAGATCTGTCTTTACGAGCTTAACATCCTTGCAACCGTGAATCCTGCGGTTTTTATCGGCGACCTTTAAGGCGATTGAGGAAATATCGGTTCCGATGTAGCGGTGAGTCCTACCCAAAAGTTTACAAAGTGTAATAATGATACACCCGCTTCCAGTTCCAACGTCAACAACAGTTTTTCCCTCTTTACCTTTTAGGTATTCAACGACTACGTCTACAAGGAGCTCCGTCTCCGGCCTCGGTATCAAGACTCCCTTTTCTACCCTAAAGGTATAGCCGTAGAATTCCTTCTTTCCCGTTATGTAGGCAACAGGTTCTCCCTTAGCCCGCCTGACGATAAGTTTGCGGTAGTTCTCTACTTCCTCTTCCGTTAAAGGCTTTTCAAACTCGGTGTATAGCTTTACCCTGTCTGGGAAGCCGAGAGCGTGAGCTAAAAGGAGCTCCGCATCAAGACGGGCAGTTTTGATACCTCTTTCTTTTAAAATCTCAGAAGCCCTTTTAACAAGCGTTCCAACCGTCCATTTCATAGTCTTGAATTATACAGGAAAGTTAAAACACCTAATTAGATTCTAAGCTTCAAACTCCCAAAGGCACGGCATTTCTTGGCAAAGCTTTAGAGCCTTCTCCTTTTTCCACTCTAAGATGTGGGTCAACTTCCCTCTCCCTGTCAGGAGTTTCCTTCCTTTTCCGTTTATTTAAGTATAGGAAATCTTGAAGAGGAGGTTTTTGGTAAAATTGGTCAAAAAAGGGGAGGAAAGTTTTATGAAACTTGAGGTTGTGACCCTCGGAGCTCTCCTCCACGACATTGGGAAGTTCTACCAGCGAGGGATTGGGGATGAAGGTGAAGAGCCGGAAGGCTCAAAAAAGCACGAAGATTTTTCTGAAAAGTTCGTAAAGGATAACAAAGACTTAATATCCTTTATTTTGGGAGAGAAAGTTTCAGAAGAAGTTTTAAACTTCCTCAGAACTCTTGTTCAGTGTCACCACTTATACGACTATAAAGAGGACTGTTTTAAACTTCTGAAGGATGAGAGTGTAGGACACTACATAAGAGTTATTAAAAAGGCCGATGGGCTGAGTGCCGGAGTTGAAAGGATAGAGGTTGATAAGGAACAGCTTTTAAGTGGCGGTGGTATAGTAGAGGAAGATAGGAAAGATTACAGGAAAAAGACGTTACTTCCTATCTTCTGCCTTATTAGGCCGGGAAAGCTGGTTACAGAACTTTCAAAGGAAGAAAGAGCTTGGGGTTACAGGTTCCTCCCTTTAAGCGGTAGGAACATTGAGGATAACTTTCCGATAGAACTCTCTCCGCTAAAGGAAGATGCCTACCCGGACGAGAGGAGGAAAAGTGATTATCGGACACTCTGGAACGGTTTTAAGAGTGAAATTTCTAAACTGCTAAAACAA
>QNYI01000057.1 GCA_003978805.1 Desulfurobacterium sp. | reverse complement strand
TTTATACTAAACGATGGTGTCAACTATCTTAAAAAACTTTTTTAACCCGAAAACGAGAAAAAAAAGAAGGGAAAACAAAACCAACTAGTAGGGAAGCTTCTGTACGTTAACGTTTTCCTTTATCCAGTTAACGTAGGCGGGAATTCCCTCCTCTATCTGGGTCTGGGGATACCAGCCCAAGATTTCTTTTGTTTCTGTAAGGTCTGCTTCCGTGTAGTTCTGGTAAAAGTCGTAGGGGTTGTCGAAGTATTCCGTTTCAACGTCAACGCCGAGGGTCTTCTTTATGATGTCAACGACCTCGTTAAAGCTCCTTGCCCTTCCCGTTCCAACGTTTACTATACCGCTTTTTTCGGCAAAGAACCCCCTTATGTTGGCCTCAACGCAGTCCATAACGTAGACAAAATCCCTTTTTTGCTCTCCCCACTTAAAGAGCCTTGGCCTTTTACCTTTTAGTATCTGAACGGTGAGCTGGAGAACCATGCTGGCCATCTTACCCTTGTGGGTCTCCCTTGGCCCGTAGACGTTAAAGTACCTAAGGCCGAGGACTGGAATGGTCGGGTTCTCTTTTACAAAACGGTAGGCAACCCTGTCCATTGCAAGCTTTGAAAAGCCGTAAACGTTTTCAGGTTTTAATCCTTCTTTAACCTTCATGGGAGGTTTGGTGTTTCCGTAAACGGCACCGGAGGAAGCGTAAACGACACTCGCCTTTGCCTCCCTTGCAACTTCCAGTATGCCCTTAAAGGCCTCACAGTTAACTTCCATCATCCTTCTTTGGTTTGTGTCCGTTGTATCAACGTTGGCAGCTTGGTGAAAGATTGCTCTAAAACCGAACTTTCTCAACTTGTCTACAGTTTCAGGCTCGGTTATTGAGCCGGTTATTACTTCTCCTTCAAAGTCAATGAGGTTCTTAAAGTAGCCAGAAGAGAAATCATCAAGGACGAAGATTTCCCAGTCGGGGAACCTTTCCTGCAGAGTAAGGGCAAGGTTTGAACCGATAAATCCTGCTCCTCCTGTAACAAGCACCCTCATTCTCCGAGCTCTCCTTTTAAGTGTGTTTCATAACCTTTCTCTCTGAAAAAGTCGGCCAGAGCTCTCGCGTACCTTTTAGCCAAGTTCCACTTGTGAAAGGTCGCGTAGGTAGAAGCTTCCACGAGCTCGTCCCCATCAAAGATTACTACAGATACACCCCACTTAAAGTTCCTTAGAGAGTCATCGGTATATACCCTCTGAACGAAGACATCACACACTTTCCCGGCTTCTCCCAGTATCTTGCCGAGCTCGTCGGGAGATTTCCCGAGGGCATCGGCCAAGAGCTCCTTAAAGAACTCCTCTGACACAGCCTCCTCCTACTTCTCTACGATACTTTCCTTGACTTTCATCCCAAAGTGCCTTCCGGGCTCCTCCGTATAGGCAAGAACTTCGTCTCCCTCCTTTAGTTCAACGACAGAAACGGGAGTTCCGTCGGGTCTTGTAAGCCTTATCGTCTCTGCATTTTGAAGGATAGCACTAACTTTTTTCCCGTCCTTGGTCTCTGCCTCTATCAGGAGCATTGGACGCTTCTCAACTTTTGCCCTTCCGACGCAGACGATTTTTCCTTCACCTTTATAGTTGTAAATCATTATCTCATCGCCACTTTCTATTTCTGAGAGGTACTTGGTTTTACCGCCGGGAAGTCTAACGTACATATGAACAGCTCCGGCGTTTACCCTGAAAGGCCTTGCTGCAACGTAAGGGTTTGACTCGGTTTCTGCGTGAACCAAGAACATACCGGCAGAGGAGTTCCCAACGAGAGCTCCTTCACCCCTTGTCATGTTTGAACAGGTGTCTATACAGACCCTATCGCACATACCTAAGGGCTTTACCTTCCTTATCCTTGCAACTTCAAGCTTAACGTTCTCACCGGCAAGGTTTATAGCCTCTCCGGCCACCTTTATCTCGTTTACGTCTTCTGTATCAAGGACAACTCCCTTTACACCCTTTTCAAGGATCGTTATTGCCGTTTTCGCCTCTTCTGCGTTCCTTACCCAAGCGTAGACGTTGTCTCCCTGAGCAAGGAGGTTCTCCAAGGGAATGATAGTCCAGTCGGTAGTTTTAACGATGACGTTTTTCCCTTGTTTTAAGAGCTCCGCCGCTCTTTCTTCATCTTGCTTACCCTTTATTTCAACGATAACAAAGTCTTCGCCAAGCTTATAGTCCCCGTCGGGAGCTATCGTCTTAACCCTTGCAAGTTGCTTCACTTTTGCGCTCTCTGGTTCTGTTAAGAGAAGGGCAAAAACTCCCGATTCAAGAGCCGACGTTACAACCTTTTTGTTGTCTGCATCCTTCACGTAAACGATGAGTTGCTTCTTCATCTTAATACCTCCTCTCTCCAAATATGGCCGTTCCTATTCTTACAATCGTTGCTCCCTCTTCAATGGCTACTTCAAAGTCGTGGGACATTCCCATAGAAAGGTGGGGAAGGGGAATTCCGAGCTTATCCTGAAGGCTGTCCCTTATTTCCCTCAGCTTTCTAAAGTAAGGTCTAACATCCTCAGGGTTTTCAAGGTAGGGGGGAACGGTCATCAGGCCTTCAAGCTTTAAGTGTTCCTTAGCAAGAACGTAGCGGGCAAGGGACTCTACCTCTTCTGGGCTACAGCCGTGTTTTGTTTCCTCTGGGGAAAGTTTTACCTCAATAAAGACCCTCATAACTTTCCCAAGCTGTGAAAGCCTCTTTTCAAGCTCGTCTACCAGTTTTTTCCTGTCAACAGTTTCAATAACGTCAAAAAGCTTAACTGCGTACTTTACTTTGTTGGTCTGAAGGTGTCCTATCAGATGCCACTCCACAGGGAGCTCTTTCAAAGCGGGTATCTTATCCCTTGCCTCCTGCACCCTGTTTTCTCCAAAGAGCTCTACCCCGGCCTTAAAGGCCTCCCTTATCTCTGATGGAGTCCTCGTTTTAGATGCTGCAAGAACCTTTACCTCTTGTGGATCCCTCCCGGCTCTCCCACAGGCCTCTACTACCTTCTTCTTTATCTCCTCAACGTTTCTCGCTATCTCCATCTTCAAGCTCCTCGTAAACCCTGTCTGCAAAGAACCACAAATCCTCGCTCAGCTCAGATTCCGCATTCTCCATAAAATCCTCGGTAGTTGAGAGCTTTCCCAACTTATAAACGTTGTAGCTACTTGCTACGAACCCTTCCTCTTTAAAGTTTTCTCCGTCGTACCTGTAAACGTCAATCTCAACAAACTTTGTAACTCCGTAGTTAAAACAAACCTCGGTAACCTTCCTCCAGAACTCAAAGTTGGACTTTTTAAAAATTAACCTCGTCTTCCTCGTTTTCACAGGTCTTCCATCTCTATAGAAGAGCTGATACTTGAGAGAGAGCTTTACCCCGTAGCCGTCACCTGTCGGAACTAAGGAGATATCCTCCCCTTCTACCGGTAGAACTTTTACGTAGTAGCCGAGCCTTTCGGCTATCGGAGAGGAATACTTGGCACTGTTAAATATATCTACTAAGTGGTTAACCTCCTCAAGTATGGAATCAACCTCCGGTTCTAAACTGACTTTCTTAAACTCCAGCCTTTCCCAGAGCTCCCCAGAAAAGAGAACTTTTCCCGTAACCGGATCAATCAGGACGACCGTTCCCGGCTTTAAAGGGAGCTCCCTTCCTGTAGGTGAAACCAGAATTCCCCTCCTATTGAGGACGGCTATCTGAAACTCATACTCTACCGGCTCAGAGCTTTCCTCCGATTTACTTACGGCAACGGGCTTTCCCTTAAGGACGCCGTAGATAGAGTCGGCATCCTCGGAAGAGACGATTATGACCTCTCCAGAATCCCTTTCAACCAGACGGAGGTTCAACCTCCCGGTAACTGTAAAATCTGGAAGGTTAACTTCAGTAAAATCAAGGTTAACCCAGCCTTCCCTCCCTTTTCCCCAAAAGGAGAACCTCCCGTAGAGCTCCTCTTCTTTACCCTCTTCAAGAGTCCCGACAATCTCCCCGTCAGGCAGGGATCTAACGGAGGTAGCCTTTGTTAAGACCTTAAACTCCGCACCGTAAACGGAGGAAAAAACTGAACTCAGGAAAACCAAGAGAAGGGAAATCTTCTTCATCTACTTCTCCCTTACGACGAACATGAGGGCTTCCGCCTCTGCAATCTTTTTCCCGTCAGAAAGCCTAACCATTTCAGCCTTTGTTACCTTGAACCTCTTTCTCTCCTCGGCAATTTCGGCTCTAACTTCAACCTCCTCTCCGACGTAGAGGGGGTTATGGAACTTGACCGTTATCCTTCCAGTTAAAAACCGCTCCTCAAGCTTTTGGAGGTGTGCCATCGCCTCGTCAAGGATGAGGGAAATTATCCCTCCGTGGATGACGTTGTCGTAACCTTGATAGTACTTTGGAAGGGAAAAACGGGAATAGACTTTACCCTCTTCCCTCTTAAAGGGAAGGTGCATTCCCTTCGGGTTCTCCTTCCCGCAGACAAAGCAGTAGTTATCCCTTCGGAGCTCCTTTCCATCCATAGCAAGGAAATTATACCTGTGAACTACCTACGACTAAAGTCGTAGGCTTCGTGGAGGTTTG
>QNYI01000098.1 GCA_003978805.1 Desulfurobacterium sp. | reverse complement strand
AAGAGCTCCCTGTCCTCCGCCTTCTTTATGGCCTCTACCTTGGCTCCTATCAGTTCAACGCCGTAACGTTCTAAGATTCCGGCTTCGTAGAGTTCCACGGCCAAGTTGAGGGCTGTCTGTCCTCCCACTGTCGGGAGGAGGGCGTCAGGCCTTTCCTTGGCGATGATCTTCTCAAGGACCTCTAAGGTCAGTGGTTCTATGTAGGTTCTATCGGCGATACCGGGGTCGGTCATAATTGTTGCCGGGTTGGAGTTGACGAGTATGACCTCGTAGCCTTCCTCCTTTAGGGCTTTACACGCCTGAGTTCCCGAGTAGTCAAACTCGGCGGCTTGACCGATTACTATGGGACCAGAACCGATGATAAGGATTCTCCTAATATCTTCCCTCTTTGGCAAAGGAGCCTCCGACTTTAAAGTGTTTTGAAAATTTTACGATATAAAGTAACCTTGGGTTTTGTTATGATTTAAAGAGATTAACGAAAAAGGGAAGAGTCAGATGAAGCTGTTAAAGGACATGTCCCTCGGAAAGAAAGTTACCTTCGGGGGACTAGTCGGGATACTTGTCTTAACCTTAATTCTGGGCTTTTCCTCTTACAGGGCAGCTAAGGAGAACCTTATTTCAGAGACCTTTCAGAGGCTAACTGTTGTAAGGGAAGCTAAGAGTCAGCACGTTGAGGATTACTTCTCCTATATGGAGAACCTCCTCTCCTCGGTTGCCAACAGTAGCCTTGCGAGGGAGAGCCTAAAGGCCTTTAAGGATTCTTTCTACAAACTATCTAAGGAGTTAGACCTTGACGTTGACTACGTTAAGAGGGCTTTAGAGAGGGAGTACGAAAAGCACTACTTAAACTTGGTAAACTACGACATCCCGGGAGCTCCGCCCCGCCGTGAGTTAGACTTCTACCTTCCCAAGGATCTCAATGGGCTACTGGCGCAGTTCATCTTTATAGTGGAGAACCCGTACCCTATAGGGAAGAAGAACAGGCTCACCTATAGCGATAAGTACCCTTGCTCTTACGTAGAGGCTCACAGGAAGTTCCATCCCGACTTTAACTACTTGCTTAAAGAGTTTGGCCTTTACGATATTTTCTTGGTTGACGAGAAGGGAACCATAGTTTATACGACGTTTAAGGAGAAGG
The DNA here is from genome assembly GCA_003978805.1 of Desulfurobacterium sp. Taxonomy (GTDB): domain Bacteria; phylum Aquificota; class Aquificia; order Desulfurobacteriales; family Desulfurobacteriaceae; genus Phorcysia. Next base: position 6,826 of record QNYI01000098.1, on the reverse strand, counting down.
ACTTTGCGACGAACCTCCTCTCTGGTCCTTACAGTGGTACCGGAATAGCCAAGGCCTTTAAGGAGGCGATAGACTCTCCTCCCGGTAGGGTTGTTTTTTCTGACTTTAAGCCTTACGAGCCGAGTTACAACCAGCCTGCCGCCTTTATAGCAACCCCCATTTACGAAGGTAAGAGGAAGTTGGGAGTCCTAATTTTCCAGCTTCCCATAGATAAGATAGACGCCATAGTCAACTTCAACTACCGGTTTAGGGAGGCCGGCCTCGGCAGGACGGGAGAGGTTTACATTGTCGGTTCTGACTATACGCTTAAGAACAACGTGAGGTTCCTGAGGGAGATAGATAACCCTACTGTGAGAAAGGCAGGGACTACCATAGGAGTGCTAAAAGTAGATACCTTGCCTGTAAGGAGGGCCCTTAGGGGAGAGAAGGGAGTTGCAATTTCTGAAAACTTTTTCGGGAAGAAAGTCCTCGTCTCCTACGCTCCGATTAACGTTTTTGGTAAGAGGTGGGCAATCGTAGCAGAGATAGAGGAGGGAGAGGTACTTTCAGGGGTTACATCGCCTAAGAAGAACAAGATGCTCATCTTTACCCTCTTTTTCCTTTTTGTAATGGTCGTTGTTTTCCTTGTCTTTGTTAAGAGGAGTATTGTCACTCCCCTTAGAGAGCTCATCCTTACGACGAGGGACTTGGCCGAGGGTGAGGGGGATTTAACCAAGAAGCTCTCTATTGACCGTAGAGACGAGCTTGGCATAGCGGCCAAGTACTTTAATGCCTTCATAGAGAAGGTTAGGATGATAATTGAAAGGGCGAAGCAGTCAGCCCACCGTAACGTTGAAATAGCAACGGTTCTCAAGAATAACGCCGAAAACGTTAAAAGGAGGATAGAGGAGGAGAAAGAAACTGTAAGGAGAACTACAAGGACTGCCGGTGAAATGGCCGAGCCTATCAAGGAATTTAAGGAGCTCGTTTCTTCCTCTGAGAAGGAGGTTGAGAGGGCGAGCAGGAAGCTTAAGTTGATGTTGGACAGCATAGGGGAGCTCCAGAAAACGGTGGAGAAGACCGAGAGGGAGAGCTTGGCCTCTGTAAGGGAACTTAAGGAGCTGAACAGGGAGGCCGAGAACATAAAGAACATCATAGAGATAATAGAGGACATTGCAGATAAGACGAACCTGCTTGCCCTCAACGCTTCCATAGAGGCAGCTAAAGCTGGAGAGGCTGGGAAAGGGTTTGCCGTCGTTGCGGAGGAGATAAGGAAGCTGGCGGAGCAGATTCAGAGGAATACCGTCAATATCAACAGAATACTGGGGGGTATCGTTCACTCCATTTCTGAAACTACCCAGAAGATAGAAAAGAGTAACTCCGAGAACATAGAGTTCCTGAGGACAGTTTCCACCCACGTTGTAGGTGAGGTCGGGGAAGTTGCCGATGTGATGGAGAAAACGCGGGAAGTATCAAGGACGCTTAAAGAGAGTTCCGATAAGCTGATATCTCAGGTTGAGAGCCTTATTGAGAGCATAAAGGAGATAGACGGTATCTCCGAGTCAAACGCTAAGAGCGTTGAAGAGATGCTTGCGAAGATAAAGGAGCTCTACAGGGAAATAGACGAGCTGAACAGCATCATATCCACCTTTAAAACTTAGTGGCAAGGAGAAGGGTTTGAGGGTTACTATAACCGGGACGCCGGGGTGCGGGAAGACAACGGTTGCTAAGCTCCTTTCAAAAGTTACCGGAATACCCCTCTTTCACCTTTCCGACCTTATCAGGGAAAGAGGTTTTTATACCGAGTACGATAAGAAGAGGGAGGCCTACGTTACCGACGTGGAAAAGTTGAGGGAGTTCTTTAAGGATAAGGAAGATTTCATAGCGGAGGGACTCGTTGCCCACTACATTCCCTCTGACCTTTGTGTAGTCTTGAGGGTTAACCCTTCTCAGCTCCCTAAGAGGCTTGCCGGCAGGGGATACTCCCCTTTTAAGGTGGCGGAGAACGTGGAGGCCGAGAGGCTTGCGGTAATAGCAACGGAAGTTTTTGAGAGTCCAAGAGCTCCAAGGATAGCCCACATAGATACGACGGATAAAACCCCGGAGGAGGTAGTCCGTTTAATTCTCAGGTGTATGGAAGGGGGAGAAGTTTTTGAAGAAGTTGACTGGCTGGAAGAGCAGGGATATAGCCATAAAAATCCTTAACGCTTTTGAGAGGGACAAGAGGTTAAGAGAGCACGTAGAAAGGTTTACTTCCCACCTCTCTCCCCTTGACAGGGCCTTTGTAAGGGAATTATCCGCAGGGACAGTCAGGTACTTAAGGCTTCTTGACTTCTCCCTCTCAAAGTTCCTTAAGAAAAGCTTGAAGGAGCAGAAACCCTATGTCAGGAACGCTCTCAGGCTTATAGCCTATCAGCTCTTCTTTACGGGAGTTCCTGCTTACGCTGCCGTAAACGAGACGGTAGAAGCCGTTAAGAGGCTCTTGGGAAGGAAGTTTGCAGGATTTGTCAATGCAACTTCCAAAAGGCTAATAAACTTTGACTACAGGAGGGAAGTGGAAAGGATTTCGGACTACTTTGAAAGAGTTGCTACCCTTTACTCCTTTGAGACTTGGATGGTTCGGCGCTGGGCTAAGTTTTACGGGAGGAAAGAGACAGAAGAGCTCCTTCGTTCCCTAAACAAAGTAGCTCCCCTCTACCTTAGGGTTAACAGGTTAAAGATAACGCCGGGGGAGCTTTTCTCCATTCTTGAAAGTAGAGGAGTTGAAGTGGAAAAACACCCTTTCATTCCTGATATGTTGAGGGTAAAGGGGAGGGTTTCTATAGAAACCTTGCCGGGCTATAGAGAAGGATACTTCTACATTCAGGATCCTGCTTCCTTCTTGGCCGCCTACCTTCTTGACCCGAAACCTTCTGAACTGATACTTGACGTTGGAGCAGCTCCCGGCGGGAAAACGACGGCGATATCTTCCTTAACGGGAGATAGGGCAAAGATTATCGCCGTTGACGTAAGTAGGGAGAGGATGGAGCTCTTAAAGTCCAACTGCAGGAAGCTCGGTGTAAGTAACGTTTCTTTTGTCCTAACGGACATCTCGGTGGACGGGAAATTTAGGGAGAAGTTTAAGAGTTCCTTTGATAAAATCTTAGTAGATGCTCCGTGTAGTGCTACCGGGGTGATACGGAGGCACCCTGAAGGCAAGTGGAACAAGTCTATAGAGCTTATAAGGCACAACCAGAGAGTACAGAGAGCTCTGCTTAAAAGTGCTTATGAGCTCCTAAAACCCGGAGGAGTTCTCCTCTTTAGCGTCTGTTCTTTGGAACGGGAGGAAGGAATGCAGAAGTAGCGTTGGAGTTTGGTTACGCCCGTGGGGAATTCTTTAACCTTTTTGAGGAGCTAAAGGAAAGTTTAAAGGACAACACCCTTAGGGTATTTCCCCACAGGGACAACATGGACGGTTTCTTTTATGCAGTTTTTAGGAAGAGTTAAGCTTTAAGGAGGAACCTTAGAAGGACTGTTGCGTAGGCTCCGGAAGGTAGGGTAAAGGTTATTTTCATCTTCCTCTTCGTCTTTTCAAGGATTTTAAATCCTTGGGGGAAGACGAGAGCTCTTCTTAGGCCGTCGGTCATTACAACCATTCCGGCAACTTCCCTGTCAAACCACTCCCTCTTAATGCCGTACCTTTCCTGAACCTTTGAGATAACCTTCCTAAGGGTTTTATCCTCCGGGATGTGTCTGTGTCCCGTGTAGGGAATCTCCAGTTCTCTCAAGTACTCAATATCGCCGACCTTCAGGTAGTAGGAGAGTTTCCAGTTATTGATGAAAGGAACCCTTACAAAGGGATACTTTTCCTCTATGTACTCCCTTAAGTACTCGTTCCAGAGGAAGCTCTGAAACGCAAAGTTAAACATGAGCCTCACGTTCTTTGGGAGGATTCGGAAGGCCTTTTCAGGGGGAAGTCCCCTCATGAGTCCCCTAATAAGGTCTTTCTCGTACTCTTCAAGGGCTGGTGATAGGGTTCTGTAGAGCTTCTTCCAGTCTCCCCAGAAGTCAACGGAGCTCTTACCGAAGAAGTAACTTCTCAGAGCTCCGTCAAAATCCCCTTTCAGGATGTAGCGGAGGACGAAATCGTCCCTACTCTTGACGCTTCCGAACCTCTGTTCTCCAAAGTAGTTAGGAAAGCCGTACTTTTTTACGATTTCCAGATTCCTGTAAAAGCGCTCCCTTAAGCTCTTCTCAAACTCCCTGATGGTAATGGTGAACTTGTTACCCTTTAAGTCACCGAGGTTTAATGGTCTGTTGACGAGTCCGACCGGCTCAACGCAGAATCCCATCTCTTTGCCTATTTCTACGTGGGAAACCTCACTCCAGCGGTTTCTAACTGGCTTAAAGCACGATTTTTCCACAGAGTAACTGACCGGCACGGTTAAGTACTGGGTTGTTACTGCGAACTTATCCTTAAGGCCTGCGAACCCTATCTCTTTTAGGGGTATTCCTGTGAATCGGGAGAAAACCCTCAGGGCCTCAAGGGTTGATACGTTTGACTTTACGAGTCTTAGGAGGTGAAACTTCCCTTCCTGCTGGGGTTCAAGAAGGGGAACCTCTTCAACGATAAAGTCTTCCGGTTTCCTCTTTATCTTGTTGTAGAGTTTCAACCCTTCTCTCCCAGAGAAATTATGTACTTTGCCACGCTCAGAAAGTCGGGAAAAGGAGGAGTTCCTACCTTTATTCCTCCTCTACAGCCGGCGTTTACGGCGAGCTTAACGTCTGAGTCCCTATCTCCAACTACGAAACTTTCTGAAGGGTCAATGTTCCACTTTTTACAAGCTTTTTCAACCATCTCCGTTTTCGGTTTCCTGCATTTACATCCATCCTCCGGCCTGTGAGGGCAGAAGAAGAAGTCGTCAATTTGAACTCCGTAAGGTCTAAGGAGCTCCTGAAGCCTCCTGTTAACTGCGTGGAAGTCTTCCTCTGGGAAGTACCCCCTTCCTATTCCTGACTGGTTGCTGGTGACTATGAGGAGGAAACCCCTTTCTTTAAGGAGCTTTAAACCTTCAGGAACGGTAGGTAGGAGCCTTACTTTCTCCGGCTCGTGGATGAAACCTTCATCGTAGATTAGCGTGTTGTCCCTGTCTAAGAAGACCGCTCGGTTTCTCATGATCTCTTTCCCCAGCCTCCACCGCCGGGTGTCTCTATTCTCAGGACGTCCCCTGCAGAGAGTTTTTCTGTAAACTTGCTGGGCTTTAAGACTTTTTTACCTCCTTTTACGACCCAGTTCTCGCCGACTTTACCGGGCTCTCCTCCGAAGAGTCCGTAAGGGGGAATTTTCCTCCTTTCAGAAATTACCGTTACCTCAACATCTGTGAGGAACTTAAACTCCCTTACGATTCCATCTCCTCCGTTAAATAGTCCTTTTCCTCCCGACCCTCTTCTAACTGAGTACGCCGTGACAATGAAAGGGTAGGCAAACTCAAGGGCTTCCACCGGGGTGTTTAAGGTGTTCGTCATGTGGGAGTGAACGGCACTTTCTCCTTTACCTTTAGCCCAAGCACCTGTTCCTCCGCCTATTGTCTCGTAGTAGGTAAAGGAGTTACCGGTTTCTGGGTCAATTCCTCCTACGGTTACGTTGTTCATAGTTCCTTGCGAGGCAGAAGGGATAAAGTCCGGAAGGGCTTTTGAGAGAGCTCCGAGTAACACGTCAACAATCCTCTGGGACGTTTCAACGTTTCCGGCAGAGACGGCACGGGGGAAGTTTGCGTCAACTATCGTTCCCCTCTGGGTTATTACCTTTATGGGTCTCATGCAGCCGGCGTTTGTCGGAATGTCCTCCTTTACAAGACACCTGAAAACGTAGAGAACTGCCGAAAGGGTTATAGCCCTAACGCTGTTTATGCTCCCCTCAACTTCTCTATCTGAACCGGAAAAGTCAACTACGGCGCTGTCTCCATTTATCGTAACTTTTACCTTTATTTTTACGTCCCTATTTCCGAGTCCGTCGTCCTCCATAAAGTCCTCAAACTCATAAACGCCGTCGGGAATTGATTTTATGGTCTTTCTCATGATTTTCTCGGAGTAGTCAATGAGAGCTCTGCTGTAATCTTTAACCGTAGAGAGAGAGTACTTATCTATGAGCTCCAAGAGCCTCTTTATACCGACCCTGTTTGCCATAACTTGGGCTGTAAAGTCTCCTTCCCTTTCTTCGGGAGTCCTGACGTTTGCCTTTATGAGGGCTAAGAGCTCCTCATTTACCTTTCCAGCCTCAACGATTTTTAAGGGAGGAATCCTTATACCTTCCTGAAAAAGGGAAGTTGCGAGGGGCATTGAACCGGGGGAGATTCCTCCTATGTCGGCGTGGTGGGCTCTATTTGCAACGTAAAAGACAGGCTTTCCGTCAACGTAAACGGGAGCAACTACCGTAACGTCCGGAAGGTGCGTTCCTCCCATAAAGGGGTCGTTTAAAATTGCCATATCGCCTTCTTTCAGTTCTAAACTCTCAATAACCGACTTAACCGAGAGGGACATTGAGCCAAGGTGAACGGGGATATGGGCAGCCTGAGCAACCATCTCACCGTTCTCGTCAAAAATAGCACAGGAGAAGTCTTTCCTCTCCTTTATGTTCGGAGAAAAGGATGTCCTCTGAAGGACAATTCCCATCTCCTCGGCGATGGAGGAGAACCTGTTCTTAAAGACCTCAAGGAGTATAGGGTTAACTCCCATCAAACCGGCCTCCCTTTTTAATAGATGAAGCCAAACAACCACAGAGGAATTCTCTTTCCGGAACCGATTTCTATTCCGTCAACTGCTAAGTAAGCTTTACTAAGGTCTTTTATCTGTTTCAGCTTTTTGCTCT
>QNYI01000132.1 GCA_003978805.1 Desulfurobacterium sp. | reverse complement strand
AGTGCTCAAACGGCTGGCCGAGCTCCAGTCCCAGATCCCCATCGCTCTCCTCCTCTAAGAACTCCCTTGCCCTTTCAATTATTTTGTCCATTGCCGAGTCAAAGTCTTCCTCTATAATCCTCTTCCTCCCGAAAGGATTTATCCTGCTTGCAATTATCTGTCCCACGTAGAGCTGGTTTACCCCTTTTTCAAGGAGCTTGTTCCTTATCGGGAGGTAGTAGTTCTCGTAGAGCTCCTCCAACCTGTCAGCCCTTTTCTTCCTCTCCTCAAAGGCTTCGCTTAAAGGCTTTTCTATGGGTTTGTCTATCCTCTTTATGAGGGAGTGGAGGGCAGAGGCAGGGAACCTTTCGTTCCTCTCGTAGAGTATCCCGAAGGTCACGTAGCAGGGCTCTGTGATAAAGTCAAGGATTTCCCTCTCTGTTACGTTGAGGGGAAGCATTTCCCTGTATATCTTCAAGGCCTCTGTGGACTTATCCTTAATTGACGGTGACTTCTCCGTATTTAAGGTGATGATGTACTTAGCCTTCTCTTCCGGGATTACTATGCAGGGGAGTTCTCCCTCGGAAAAGAGGTTACGGTAGGCTTCCAACCTGTGCTGACCGTTGACTACGTAGTAAGTTCCCCCTTTCTCGTAAACGACCAGAGGGTCAATGAACATCCCGACCTTTAAGATCGCCTCCGAGAGCTTTTTAACGTGGGCTTCGGATATCTCCCTCTGGAAGGGTGCAGGTTTTAGCTCGGAGAGGGGAATGAGTTTAAATTCAACTTCCACTTTGCCTACCGGTTCCCTGTACCTCATTTCCTCCTCTCCACTTTTTAATTTGGCCGTTAGATATAATGGGAATTTGCTACTTTATGGGCAACTTCCTCTCCACCTGTTCAATTACCGAAAGGTTTATATTCCCCGTTATGATTCCTTCTGCCTCTCCCCCTTGGGCTAAGATCCTTCCCCACGGGTCAACGATTAGGGAGTTTCCCGCCATTTCTCCCGTTCCGTTTGACGCTACGAGGAAGCGCTGGTTCTCAAGGGCCCTTGCCACCGTTAGAACTTTCCAGTGTTCCTTTCGTGCTCTTCCCCACTGGGCTGAAACGGCAAAGACTTGAGCTCCCATTTCCTTTAGGAGCTTGAGTATTTCCGGGTAGCGAAGTTCAAAGCATACTACCGGGGCGATGATACCGCAGGAAGTTTCGGCCACTCTCAGGTCTCCGATATCACCGGCAAAGAACTGCTCAGTTTCGCCGGTAAGGGGAAAGAGTTTAACCTTTGGCCTTGAAAGGACTTCTTTTCCCCTGTCTATTACCTTTATGGAGTTAAAGAACTTACCGTTTATCTTCTCTATGACGGTGAAGACTACCGTTAAGGACATTCCTTCTGAGAACTTTACTATATCCTCGGTGACTTTCTCTGAGAACTTGCTGGCAGAGTCCATATCTTGGTAGAAGAACCCTGTCGGGAAGACTTCCGGTGCAACAACTAAGGATTCCCTTTCGCAGAAGTTAAAGAGCGTAAGGAACCTTGCGTAGTTCCTCTCAAACTCCCCGTTTACCGTTTCAAACTGGATGGCAAAGGCCTTAAAGGTTTTCTTCAAGTATCCTCCTTCCTCCTTTTTTGAGCCAAACAACTTCACAGTAGGTTTTCCTCCCAGAACCAACTTTGTAGTGGTAGTAGGCTAAGGGCTCTTTCTTGAAATACCTGTGGTGGTAATCCTCTGCAGGATAGAAGTTTTTAAAGGGCTTTATCTGTGTGGCTATGGGTTCAGAGAAGAGACCGCTCCTTTCTAAGATTTCCTTGCTCTTTTCGGCGAGCCTTCTCTGCTCCTCATCGTGGTAAAAGATAACCGTTTGGTACTGGCTTCCCCTGTCTGCAAACTGTCCACCGGCATCTGTAGGGTCTATCGCTGTCCAAAAGGTAATGAGGAGCTCCCTGTATGAGATTTCTTCCGAGTCGTAGGTGACCTGAACGGCTTCAACGTGGCCGGTTTTACCGGTGCACACCTCCTCGTAGGTCGGGCCCTCCTTGTCCCCTCCGGCGTATCCCGGAACAACTTCCTTAACGCCGGGAAGGCCGGAGAAGGCCTCTTCAAGACACCAGAAGCACCCGCCGGCAAAGGTAGCTTTCTTCACTTTCACCTTAGCTTCTCCACTACAGACATCGCCTTTGCGGCTTCTCTCGCCTTTCTCCTTGCCTCTTCTACTGTTTCAGCCCTTGCAATTGCTACTCCCATTCTCCTCTTCGGCCTCGTTGTAGGCTTTCCGAATATCCTTACCCAAACGTCGGGTTCTTTAAGAGCTCTCTCAAGCCCTTCGTATTCAGGAGCAGAGCTATATGTCTTAGCGTGGAAGCAGTAAGAAGCTCCGGGAGAGATGAGCTTAATCTCCATCGGAAGGCCGAGAATAGCCCTTAAGTGAATTTCAAACTCGCTCATATTTTGGCTTGCCATTGTGACCATTCCCGTGTCGTGGGGGCGGGGAGAAACTTCACTGAACCAGACCGTATTTCCCTTTACGAAGAACTCACACCCGAAAATTCCGTATCCGCCGAGGGCGTCGGTTACCGCTTTTGCCATCTCTTTTGCCTTTTTAAGGGCGACTTCGCTCATAGCTTGAGGTTGCCAGCTCTCGTGGTAGTCTCCTTCAACCTGAATGTGGCCTATAGGTTCGCAGAAGAGAGTTCCTTGTGTCTTTGTTCTAACGGTTAAAAGTGTTATCTCAAAGTCAAAGTCTATGAACTCTTCTATAATTACGGCGTTCCCCTTACCCCTTGCGTTTTCCTGAGCGTAGTAGAAGGCTCTATCTATCTCTTCCTCACTTCTCACTATGCTCTGTCCTTTTCCCGAGGAGCTCATGACCGGTTTGACGACAACGGGCAGTCCGATTTCTTTCACGGCCTTCCTGTAGGTTTCTATGTCGGAGGCGAACCTGTAAGCAGATGTCTTAAGTCCGAGCTCCTCTGCCGCAAGCCTCCTGATGCCTATCCTGTCCATCGTATACTTGACGGCCTTGGCGCTGGGGACGACGATGAAACCTTCCTCTTCAAGCTCAACTAATGCATCCGTATCTATTGCCTCAATCTCTGGCACTATAAAGTCCGGCTTTTCCCTGTAGACGATGTTCTTTATCTGCTTTCCGTCCTTCATATCTATAACGTAGTACCTCTGAGCGACCTGTTGAGCAGGAGCGTATTCGTAGCTGTCAACGGCTATTACCTCTATTCCGAGTCTTAAGGCCTCTATTGCGAACTCCTTCCCCAGCTCTCCGCTCCCGAGGAGAAGAATCTTTGTTGCGTTATGGGCTAAAGGTGTCCCTATTTTCATGCTTTCCTCCTGAAAATGTTTGAAATTAATGATAACAGGATAACCTTCCATTTTGTAGAATTCTGCCTACCTTAAGTGTGGGGGATCTTGATGATAAAAAAGGCCATCTACCCGGGAACTTTTGACCCTGTAACCTTGGGACACCTTGACATAGTGAAGAGGGGACTTGAGCTCTTCTCCGAGCTCATAATCGGGATAGCTGAGAACCCTAAGAAAAAGCCGCTCTTTAGCGTAGAAGAGCGGAAAGAGATGTTTGAGAAGAGCCTTGAGGAGATAGGTCTTAACGGGAAAGTTAAGGTTAAGACCTTTAACACCCTCCTCGTTGAGTTTGCAAAAAAGGAGGGAGCGGTTGCTATACTGCGTGGAATTAGGATAGTTTCTGATATGGATCACGAGTTCACAATGGCATCTTTAAACCGGAAACTCTACCCCGAGATAGAGACCGTCTTCCTCATGCCCTCTGATGAATATGCCTACCTCTCCTCCTCTGCCGTAAGGGAGATAGCCTTTTACGGCGGTGACGTCTCCCCTTTTGTTACGAAGTTCGTTGAGAAGAAGCTAAGAGAGAAGTTTGAGAGCTTTAGACGGGGAGCTCTATGACGAAGGTGTTCCTGTCAACGGTGTAGATTTTTCCGCCGTGGTCTTCAACGATTTTCTTTACGATTGAAAGTCCCAGTCCCCAGCCGTCTTCTTTTGTTGAAACGTAAGGGGCAAAGAGCTTGTCGGCAATTTCTTCGGGTATACCGGGGCCGTTGTCCCTAAAGACGATGAAGACTTTACCGTTCCTTAAAGTTGTGGAGACTGTAACTTCTGTTGCGCCTGCTTCTATGCTGTTTTCAATGAGGTTAATGAAGACTTCCCTCATCAGACTCTTGTCAACGGGTATTTGGGGGATGTCCTCAAACTCAAACTTAAGCTTTACTCTGTTTTCAAAGGGTTCAAGGGAGTTCCTGACCAGCTGGTTGACGTCGGAGAGCTTTTTCTCCGGAAGCGGTAGCCTTGCGAACTTCCTGAACTCGTCTATGAGCCTCTTTATTACCTCAACCTCTGCAAGGATTGAGTCAACGGCCTTGTCTATTATTTCCTCTATTTCAGGGTTTCCTTTCTTAAACTGTCTCCTTATCCTTTCGGCGTTTAAGGTAATCGGCGTTAGGGGATTCTTTATCTCGTGGGCGATTCTTCTGGCAACTTCTTTCCAAGCCTGAGCTTTCTGAGCTTTAACGAGGTCTGTCACGTCCTCAATGATTAGGATTCTGTCGGAAATTTCGGGAGAGATAATGAGTTCAACGGTTAAGAACTTCTCCCTGCCGT
>QNYI01000029.1 GCA_003978805.1 Desulfurobacterium sp. | reverse complement strand
AAATGGTAAAGGAAGATTACGGCGATATGTTTAAAGTTTCTGTTTCCGGGAAGAGGATACTCCTTGAGATGAAACCGTCCTACGTGACGAAGGAGGTTGACAGGCTGGCAGAGCAAGCCCTTGAGACGATAAGGAACAGGGTTGACGAGCTTGGAGTTGCCGAGCCGGTTATCGTGAGGAACGGTAAAGACAGGATCATAGTTGAACTCCCGGGAATAAAGAACCCGGAAAGAGCTAAAAAGGTGATAGGGAAGGTGGCAAAACTTGAGTTTAAAGAGGTCGTTGACGTTGCAAGGACTCCTGACGAGCTAATTACGAAGCTGAAAGGGACAATTCCTCCTATGTCAACTGTGGTTGTAAAGCCTTCACCCTTTGGACCAACGTTTTTCTTAGTAAAAGGCGGTAAAGAAGAGAAGATAGAGGTTAGAAACTTAGAGGAGCTCGTAGAGAAGTTCGGCGGAGAGGTTCCTGAAGATCAGCAGGTTCTCATTCAGGAGATAAAAAACAAGGAAGGAAAGGTCGTTGGCTATACTTTTTTCATAGTTAAGAGAGAGCCGATACTTACGGGAGCTTACCTGAAAGATGCTTACCCCAGCACCGATGAGTACGGTATGCCCGCCGTGAGCTTTGAGCTTAACTCTGAAGGTGCAAGGATATTTAAAGCCTACACCTCAAAGCACGTGGGAACGCGCCTTGCCATAGTCCTTGACGGTAAAGTTCAGTCAGCTCCAACTATTCGCTCTGCCATAGGAGCGAGGGGGCAGATTACGGGACAGTTCTCCTATCAGGAGGCGAGGGACTTATCAATTGTCCTTAGAGCCGGAGCTCTCCCTGCTCCCGTTAAAATCATAGAGGAGACTACCGTAGGACCTTCCCTCGGAAAGGAGTCCATAGAGAAAGGAGTAAAGGCCGGAATAGCAGGTCTTATCCTCGTTATGCTCTTTATGATTGTCTACTACAAGCTCTCTGGGGTTATTGCGGATTTAGCTCTTCTAATGAACGTTTCTATCCTTTGGGCTTCCTTGGCTTTGCTCGGTGCTACGTTAACCCTTCCGGGTATTGCCGGTTTTATCCTCACAATCGGTATGGCCGTTGACGCCAACGTTATAATCTTTGAGAGGATTAGAGAAGAGCTCCGTAAAGGGAGAAACCTCTTCTCTTCCGTTGAGGCCGGTTTTTCCCGGGCTTGGGGAACTATCATTGACGCAAACGTTACAACTCTCATAGCGGCTGCAGTTCTCTTTCAGTTTGGAACGGGGCCTATTAAGGGTTTTGCCGTTACGCTGTCTCTTGGAATCCTCTCAAGTATGTTTACGGCCGTTTTTGTCACAAAGGTTCTTCTTGACATTGTTGTGAAGTATAAGAAGAGCTTTTTCAGCATTTAGAGCAAGGAGTTGCTAATGGGGAAGAAGTTTAACTTTATCGGCAGGAGATACTTAGCTTACGCTCTCTCCTTACTCCTCATCGTCGGTTCGTGGCTATACGGCCTGTTTGTTGAGAAGCCAAAGTTCGGCATAGACTTTACCGGTGGCGTTTTAGTTCAGGTGAAAGTTGAGGAAGAGGGAATAACGACGGGAAAGCTTAGGGAGCTCTTTAAAGGTAAGGTGGACGGCGTTACGGTTCAGAACATTGAAAGTGAGAACGAGTTCCTCATAAAAGCGCCTGTCGTTGGTGACCCCAACAAGGTTACTGAGAAAGTAACCCATACTTTAAGGGAGGTCTTCGGGAGTAAGGCAGAGATAAGAAGGGTTGAAATGATAGGCCCTACAGTGGGTAGGGAGCTCCGAGAGAAGGGAACTATGGCCTTAATCTATGCCCTCATCGGCATTCTCCTTTACGTTGCTTGGCGCTTTGAGCCGATTTTTGCCTTTGGAGCTATCTTAGCACTTATCCACGATACACTTGCTACGATTGGTATATTTATGTCCGTTAGCAGGGAGTTCAGCCTTCCGGTAATCGCAGCCCTTTTAACCGTTATCGGTTACTCAATTAACGACACAATCGTCGTTTACGACAGGATAAGGGAAAACATGAAAGTTCTACTCAGGAGCAAACCCTTTGATGAACTCGTCAACGACAGCATAAACCAGACCCTTTCAAGGACGCTAATAACCTCTCTAACGACGTTCTTCGTTGTCCTCTGTCTCTACCTCTTCGGAGGAGGTGTTATAAACGACTTTGCCTTTGTTCTCCTTGTTGGAATCATTGTTGGTACTTATTCCTCTATCTTTATAGCGAGCGCTATAGTTGTTGACTGGTACAAATACGTTAAGAAGATGAAATAGCCTGATATGAAGATAGTTTACAGGTACGTTTCTCTTGAGATACTTAGGGTCTTCTTCTTAACCCTTGGACTTTTCATTTTCGTAATCTTAATGGATAGAGCTTCAAGTATTGCGGAAACCGTTTTAGGACAAGGAGTTTCAGCTCTTGACTTTTTCTCCGTTCTCGTAAAGGCCGTTCCTGCTTTCCTCGGTATCACCATACCCATGTCCTTTGTCCTTGCCGTTCTAATCGTCTTTATACAGATGGGGATTAGCAATGAGCTTATAGCTCTAAAATCCTGTGGAGTAAGCTTAAAGGAGCTTGCGAGACCTGTTTTTACCCTCGGTCTCCTCTTTTCACTTTTTTCGTTCCTTTCGCTGATGTTTGTAATGCCAAAAAGTAACGTTGCTATGAAGAAGGAGATAGAGGAGCTCCTTAAAAAAAAGATAACGATGAGCATAACTCCGGGAAGTTTTAGCTCTAACTTTCCCGGCGTAACCTTTTACGCCGAGAAGATATATCCCAAGAAAGGCTACCTTGAGAACTTCATGGTAACTCTCCAAAAAGGTGGAGAGCTCATAACGATATTCGCAAAAAAGGGAGTTCTCAGGACAGAAAAAGATACCGTCTTCCTTGACATAGAGGACGGAAGTGCCCAAGTTCTAAGCTGGCAAAGACCTTCCGAGTTTAAACTCCTGAACTTTAAGAACTATACGGTTAAGCTTTACAAGTTTTCAGAGAAAGAGCAGTTTAAAGCCGTTAAGTATAAAGACTTTTTTCAGCTCCTCTCTATGGAGGGGAAAGAGCCTAAGGTTGAGCTAATTAAAAGGACAGGCTTAGCTTTCGCTCCGGTTATAGTCGGCGTTCTCGCCTTTTCCATAGCCGTCCTAATACCGAGAGGTTCTTTGGGTATAGGCGTCGTTTTAAGCCTTGGAATAATCGTCAGTTACTACGTTCTCTATACATTTTCAAAGAAGGTAGCCCTAAAAAGCGGTATTGTTTTTCTTCCTCTGTTACCGGACGTAGTATTCTTTTTAATTACGGTTTACCTTTACAGACAGGCTATTAAAGAAACTCTCCGATTTGACGTTGGTGGAAGATGGTAAAAACCTTAGATAGGTATGTTTTGAAGGAGTCCTTTAAGTTCTTTATCCTTGCCCTTTCCACCTTCCTAGTCCTCTTTCTCGTAATAGATTTCGTGAGCAACGTAGACACCTTCATGAAAATAGGTTTAAAGGAGGGGTTTTTATACGTTCTCTGTAGGTTACCCCTTTACGCGGTTCGTGTAATACCGATAGCCGTCCTCATTTCCACTATGGTGACTATGTCCTCCTTTTCATCAACAAGTGAACTGATTGCCACTAAGGCCTTAGGCATAAGCGTTTATAGGTTCTCACTGCCGATAGTCTTTTTAGGGATAACGGCTTCTTTCGTGTCCCTTTTTCTTCAGGAACTTCTTGTTCCTCCTGCGATTAAGATGGCAAAGGAAATTAGGTTTCCCGGTTTTGAAAAGGGAGAGAAGGAGCTTTTTGTTTCTGCAAATAGTCTATGGTTTAAATCTGACGACCGCTTTATCTATATGGAACGGTTTTTCCCTGAATCGGGTGAGGCCGAGAAAATTTCTATAATTAAGGTAACTCCGGACTTTATTCCCATAGAGAGGATTGACGCACGTTTCGGGAAAAACGTAAAGGAATCTGAATGGGAACTTAGGAACTGCTTTGTCAGAAATCTTAAAAAGCTGTCGGTTAACTTTCAGGAAGTGAAGCACGTCAACCTCGGGATAGATAAAAAAGACTTGGCTTTTTCTAAACCAGAGCCCGAGACGATGGGAATTGTGGAGCTCTTCCTTCTCGTAAACCAACTCCAAAAGATAGGGTATGACGTTACTCCCCTTCTCGTTGAGATGTACTCTAAACTTTCTATATCCTTCCTACCCGTTGTAGTGGCGATAATCGGCATTCCTTTGGGAGTCTTTAACCCCCGTAATAAAAAAGGCTACACTCTTGTAATAGCCGCGCTCCTTATCGTTGCAATGTGGATAACCATTTCCCTCTTTTTAAGCCTCGGGAAGAGTGGAGTCCTTCCTCCACTTTACGCTTCCTTTGCTCCCGTTTTTCTCTTTTTATCTGTGGGATTAATCCTCTTAGCAAGAGTAGAAACTTAATGGGGAGTAAGAGTTGAACTTTAGCCTCCTTAAGGCCAAGAAAGCGCAGGAAGAGCTCAAAAAAAGGTTAAACCTTAAACCCTTAGAGAGGGAAGTAAAACTTGTAGCCGGCTGTGACCTAACTTTCCTTGACCCTTATAAAACTCCTACCCTTGGGATAGGTGCTTTTGTCGTTCTAACTTTTCCAGATCTTAAAATTGTTGAAGTAGAATGGGAGCTCCTTGAAGTAAAAATACCCTATTTTCCCGGCTTTTTAGCCTTT